>CALDQK010001156.1 GCA_937911525.1 uncultured bacterium | reverse complement strand
GCGTCGGCTGCCCGCGGCTCCAGTTGCAGGGGCAGAGCTCGTCGGTCTGGAGCGCGTCGAGCACGCGCAGCACCTCGTCCACGTTTCGGCCGACCGAGAGGTCGTTGACGCTCAGCGAGCGGATCACGCCCTCGGGGTCGACGATCAGGGTCGCTCGCAGGGCGACGCCCTCGCGCGGGTGCAGGATCCCGAGCGCGCCGGCGAGCTCGCGCTTGTAGTCGGCCAGGAGCGGGAAGGGCAGGTCGGCCAGGGCGTGGGTCGCGCGCCTCCAGCCGAGGTGCACGAAGTGGGTGTCGGTGCTCGCACCGAGGACCACCGCGTCGCGATCGGCGAAGTCGTCGAGGGCGTGGCCGAAGCTCTCGAGCTCGGTCGGGCACACGAAGGTGAAGTCCATGGGGTAGTAGACGAGCACCAGCCAACGACCGGGGTGGCTGTCCTGGGCGATCGTGGTGAAGGGCTCCTCCTCGATCTCCGCGAGGGGCCCTCCGCGCAGCGCCTCGAGGGCGAACTTCGGCAGGCGGTCTCCGACGGTCAGCACGGGCGCTCCTCTCGGCGGCGTCTGGCCACGACGCAGCCAGCCCAGGCTAAGGCCTGGGCTGGGCGGGGACGCACTCCAAGGGGGGCTCCGCTAGCAGTTCAGCTCGTGGTTGTAGATCGTGCGCCCGCCGAAGGCCGCGAACACGAGGGCCGCCGAGACGGTGATCCAGGCGGCGGGGCCGAAGAACGTGTGCACGAAGCCAGCGCTGCCGAGGCCGAACAGGACGCTCATGCCGAGGGCCTTCTTCTTGGCCTTCTCCGGCGTGCTGCGCGCGGTGGTCCAGGAGCCCAGGCCCTCGTCGGAGTCGCCCTTCTTCTTCTTTTGCTTGCGGCAGTCACCGCAGCGCAGGCCCTCGTCGCCGTAGCTGGACTTGAGCTTGGACTCGGGGATCTCGGCCGAGCAGGCCGAGCAGGTGTAGGTCTTGGTCTTCTTGGCCTCGTAGCGCTCGGAGGCCTCGTCCGCGTCGATGCCGAACTCGGCCAGGATCGCCTTGCGCGAGCGCATCGAGATCTGGCCCTTCTTGCCGCCCGGCACCTCGACCTTCGAGCGGCACTTCTTGCAGCGCAGCGTCTTGCCGGCCTTCTCCGCCGACACGCGATACTTCTTTCCGCAGCGGCACCCGACTTCGATCTTGGGAGGAGTGACCCGGCCGGTCCCGGAAGACAAGCTGTTCATCCTTCGCTCCTTCTTGAGTTGCTGGTTTTCGTTGGTCGACCTCTAGCGAGAACCATACCGATCGCCCCCGATCCCAGCTCTGGGAGCGGCGTCATCAAAGCGTTAGCTCGTAATCCATTACAGCTACGTGACGGCGGGTCGACATCTGATGGACTTCGAGGGGCGGTCAGGCGGCCGGGCCTGGACGCAGCGACCCAGCGCGGTGCGAATCTGAAACGCACGACCAGTTCCTGGTCGCGCACCGAAAGGGCCCGCGGGGGGGCGACGAGGTCTCCCACCCACCCACCGCCTTGGCAGGGGGTCGACCCCAAGTGCGCTTCGACCTGCTATATTCCCTCCCTTCGCCCGCGGGGGAGTGGTATGCCATCGGTTCGGATCCTCAACGGTCCCAATCGAAATCAGACGTTCGTCCTCAAGGGCGGCGAGTTGGTCGGTCGGGATCCGAGCAACGCCATTCAGGTGTTCGCACCTGGGGTGTCGCGTCGTCACTTCCGCTTCGACGTGATGGGGCCCAAGACCTACGTCCAGGACCTCGGCTCGTCGAACGGGACCTACGTCAACAACCTCAAGATCACCAAGCATGAGCTGAGCGAGGCCGACACGATCACGGTCGGCGGGATCAACCTCCTCTTCAGCCATGACAACTCGCAGCAGGTCACCGAGGCCGCTCCTCCGCTCAACTTCTCGAGCGAAGAGGTCTCGCTGGGCGCGTTCGGGATGAGCCCGGGCGCCGGGCCCGGCGGCCCGCCTGGCTTCGGCGCGAGCCCGATGCCGGTGGGCGGCGTCGCCAACGCCATGACCCCCACCGCGCCCGCGACCCGCCCCGACGAGCACAAGACGGGCATCGTCCTGCGCGAGGACGACGAGGACGAGGCCGGCGCGGACTTCTCGCTCGACGCGAGCATCGTGTTCAACGCCGAGTCCTTGCTCGACACCGACAACAAGGTCGAGGCGCTGCAGCGGCGCCTGCAGCTCTTGTTCGAGGTCAGCCAGGACCTCGCCTCGGCCAGCGACCTCGACAGCATGTTCAACACCATGCTGGAGAAGCTGCTCGAGGTGTTCCCGCAGGCCGACCGCGGCTTCGTGCTCGTCGGCGGCACGGTCGAGACCCTGGAGCCGGTCGCGGTCCAGACCCGGGCCAACCAGTCGAGCGAGGCCCAGATCTCCAAGACGATCGCCCGGCTCGTGCTCGAGCAGAAGCAGGCGATCCTCTCCCAGAACGCGATGGAGGACGACCGCTTCTCGGGCGGCATGTCCATCGTGAACCTGCGCATCCTCTCGATCGCCTGCGCTCCGCTCCTCTACCGGGACGAGGTGTTCGGGCTGATCCAGCTCGACACGCAGAACCGCAACAAGTTCACCGGCGACGACCTGAACCTGATGGCCGGCCTCGCCGCGCAGGCCGCGATCTTCGTCAAGAACCTGCGCCTCTTCGAGCACGTGGCCAAGGAGGCGGAGGCTCGCGCGAACCTGCAGCGCTACTTCTCGCCGGCCCTCGCCGACCAGGTCGCCTCGGGCGAGATCGACCTCAAGCTGGGCGGCGACATGAAGACCGGCACGGTCTTCTTCTCCGACATCATCGGCTTCACGAGCATGTCCGAGAAGATGACGGCGACCGAGGTCGTCACGAAGATCAACCGGTACATGAAGTACATGGTCGACATCGTGTTCAAGTACCAGGGCTCGGTCGACAAGTTCATCGGTGACTGCATCATGGCCGTGTGGGGCGCGCCGCTCGCGATCCCCAACGAGGCCCAGGCCGCCGTCTCGGCCGCGGTCGAGATGCAGAACGCGCTCTTCCTGTTCAACGGCGAGCTCTACGCCGAGGGCAGCAGGCCGATCCACATGGGGATCGGGCTCAACTCGGGGCGCTTCGTCGCGGGCAACATGGGCACCGAGCGCCGCATGGAATACACCGTGATCGGCGACGACGTGAACCTCGCCCAGCGCGTCGAGTCCAAGGCCGGCCGCGGGATGGTCCTGATCACCGAGACCTGCTTCGACCGCTCCAAGCAGGGGGTGATCGCCTGCAAGCTCAAGCCGGTCGGGCTCAAGGGCAAGGCCAAGCCCGTCGTGACCTACTCGGTCCGCGGCGTCCAGCAGGAGTCGCGCTCGGGCAGCGTGTTCATGACCAGCCTGCCGGTCGCGGTCAACCAGTGGGCCGAGGAGTGCGCCCGGGGCCTGCTGGTCAAGGTCAAGCTGCTGGGCCAGGGCCGCGCGTTGGCGCTGGTCCTGTTCCACAACATGCCCGCGCCGGGGCCCGTCGACCTGCACTTCTACGCGCCCGAGATGCCGAGCTTCCACCTGACCTTCGAGCCGCAGGGTGAGGTCCCGATCCAGGCGCGGATCGGCGTCTGCCTGCGCGGCGTGATCACCTACGCGGGCACCGCCCTCGAGCCCCTCTTCGAGCAGGGGATCTACGAGAGCGACAACAGCCCCGAGACCGTCCCCCGGGCCAAGACCCCCGCGTAGCTGGCTGGTCCGCTCGGCTCGCAGCCGACGCGACACGAGTAGACTCGGGGTGTGGGAGACCTCTCCGGCGTCAAGGTGACTCAGCGCGAAGGCGAGCAACGCTGCCCCTTCTGCCGTCAGCCGGTCGACACCCACGAGCCCCTGGAGCGCTGCAGCGAGTGCGGCGCGACCCACCACCGCGAGTGCCTGTTCGAGCACCAGGGCGCCGGACGCGCCAACCAGCGCTGGACCTGCTGCTCCTGCGGCGCGCGGATGCGCGAAGGCAGCGTCGAGCTCCCCCCCGGCACACGTTGTTCGCACTGTCGAGACGAGATCGCGAGCTGGCAGGACTGGTTCGGCTGCCCCTGCGGAAACACCTTCTGCTTCCGGCATCGGCGCAGCGGCGAGCGGGTCGCCTGCTCTTGCGGGCGGGTCTACCTGCCCGTCGAGGGCCGGCACAACGTGGCCGCCGTCCCGACCAACCAGAACGACATCATGGCCGCCGCGGGGTGCATTGGCTTCCTGCCCGCGATCGGGATCGCGCTGGCGGGGCTGAGCAACGACTTCCCCCAGGCCGTGTTCGTGCCGATCGCCATGCTCGTGCTCTTCTTCTACGGCGTGCGCGGCGAGCAGGGGGATGGCGAGGGGAGCGGCGGAGGTAGCGCTGCTGGCGGGGGCGGGCGCGCGCCGCTGCCGCTGCAGATCCGGGTGCGCCCGCGCGAGACGAGCGTGCGGATCGTGGGCGCAGAGGTCGAGGAGCCCGCGGAGGGCGAGGGCTCGGTCAAAGGCCAGGTCGGCGCGCCGATCGGCGCGCTTGCGCGACCGAGGCTCGAGCAGGAGTCGGAGCCGGAGTCGGAGCCGGAGCCGGAGCCGGAGCCGGGACCGGAGTCGGAGTCGGAGCCGGAGCCGGGACCGGAGTCGGAGTCGGAGCCGGAGCCGGAGCCGGGACCGGAGCCGGAGCCGACGCCGGAGCCTGAGCCTGGGGCCGAGGAGCCGGCGCCGGAGCCTGAGCCTGGGGCCGAGGAGCCGGCGCCGGAGCCTGAGCCTGGGGC
>CALDQK010001155.1 GCA_937911525.1 uncultured bacterium | reverse complement strand
AGCCCTTCAAGCGGTCGTTGGTCAGCGCCTTCTCGACCGCGGGCAGGCCGGCGCGCTGCTTGGGCACGATCAAGACCATGGAGGTCTCGTTACCCCGGTAGGGCAGCTCGACGACCTGCACCGCCGCGTCCTCGGCGTAGCCGAAGTGATCCGTGCGGCGCATCGTGTCGACCTCGCGCTCGCCGCCGCCGAGCTCGAAGAAGGGCGCCTTCCTGGTGGCGCGCTCCTGGAAGGGCTCCTTCCAGCTGGCCTTGAAGTAGATCGCGTTGGCGAGGGCCAGGCGGGTGTCCGCGGTGGGCATGGGCGGCGCGACGATGTCCTTGATCCGCTCGTGGGTCTGCTCGGCGACCCAGTCGTTGATCCGCTTGCGCGCGGCCGCGCCCTCGCGGAAGTCGATCCGCTCGAGGGGCGCGCGGTAGCGCTCCTTCAGCAGGCTGAGGAAGTCCGCCCCGAAGGTCGTCCCCTGCTGGCCCCAGAGGCGGTTGGCGACCTCGAGCTGGTAGGCGAGGACCTGCCGCTCCTGGCGTCCCTCGCGCGTGTATTCCACCTCCCGCAGCTCGCTGGGCCGGAGCTGGGCGACGAGCGCCGCCTGGCGCTGGGCCAGGCTCTGGGGGAAGTGGAGCACCTGGTCCATTTCCTTGGCGGTCGCGCCGGCGGCGCCGGCTCGGGTCATGCCCAGCGCGACCGAGATCGAGTAGGGCGAGAAGAAGCGGTTGCGCTTCTGCTCGGGCAGCGCCCGGTAGAGGTCGATCGCGAAGGCGTTGATCGAGTCGGCCATTTCGCGGGCGTCCTGCTCGGACGACTGCGCGAAGGCGGGCAGGCTGGCGGCCAGGGCGAGGCAGAGCGCGGCGCAGGGACGAAGCATGAGTCCTCCTGGGGAGGTCGACTTGGACGCTCGCGCCCCGGCTCAGGTTCTCAGCGGTTCGCGGCGAGCGCCCGGGCGACCAGCTCCAACACCCGCTCCAGGTGGGACTTGCGGCTAAAGCGGACCTCGACCCAGTCCGAGCTCGCGCGCCACGAGACGCGCGGGTCGGCCTCCAGCTCGGCCTTCAGCTCCCGGATCACGGGCTTGGTCAGGCGCAGGTCGAGCTCGTTGCCGGGGTGGAAGTGAGCCAGCTCGCGCCGCCCGATCCAGAACGCGTCGCCCTGGCCGCCGAAGCGGGAGGGCCGGGTCTCGATCCCCTCGTCCAGGGCCAAGATCCCCTCGCTCAGCTGCTGCCTCAAGGTAGTGCGCGTCACTCCAACTCCTCCAGCCGCTTGCGCGCGGCGGCCTGCAGCTCGGCATCCCCAGACGCGCCCGCCAGCTCCACGACGCGCCGGAAGCAGGCGGCCGCCTTCTTGGCGCTCTTGGGGACGCCCTCGCCCAGCGTGTAGAGGTGCCCCAGGGAGTAAGCCGCGTTGGCGTGCCCGCGGCGGGCGGCGAGCTGAAAGTGGCGCGCGGCCTCGGCGTAGTCCTGCGTCAGCCCCGCCTTGCCCGTCGCGTAGTAGACCCCGAGCGAGTTGGGCGCTTCCTCGTCGCCTCGCTCCTCGGCGCGTCGCAGCCAGCTCAGGCCCTCTCGGCAGCCCTCCTCGTCGCCGCGCTCGATCAGGAAGAGGCCGAGCTCCCGCATGCCCGTCACGAAGCCCGCGTCCGCCGTGCGGCGCAGCAGGGCCTCCGCTTCGGCGGGCCGCTGGCGACTGAGGGCCAGCGCGAGCTTGACCCTGGCCAGGAGCGAGCCGTTGTCCGCCGCGGCCCGATACCAGCGCAGGGCCGCGCGCTGGTCGCGCGCCACGCCCCAGCCGTTCCAGCAGGCGATCCCGTAGCTGGTCATGGCCCGCGCGTCGCCTTCCTCGGCGGCCTGCTTGAGCCAGCGCGCCCCCCGCGCCGGGTCGCGCTGGGTCCCCACCCCGCTCATGAGCAGCTGCCCCAGGCGCGACATGGCGCGCACGTGGCCGCGCTTGGCCGCCTCCTCGAACCAGCGCAGGGCCTGGGCCGGGTCTCGCGCCACGCCTCGCCCCTCCAGGTAGGCCTTGGCCAGCCCATGCATGGCGCTGGTGCTGCCGCGCTTGGCGTGGGTCAGGTACCACTCGGCGCTGCGGGCGAACCAGCGCTCGGCCTCGGCCGGGTCGCGCGGGACGCCCTCGCCCTCGAGCAGCTTCTGGGCGTAGAGGCGCATGGCCTGCTCGTGGCCGGCCTCGGCCGCCCGCCGGAGCAGGTCAGCCTCCTCCTCCGGGCTGGCGGCGAAGGAGCTGGCCCGCACCACGAGCGCCTCCACGTCGCCGCCCTCGATCGCGCGCCCGACCCAGCGCTCGGCGAGGGCCGCGTCCCCCTCGGCGCCCCGGTCGATCAAGCAGATCGCGAGGCGGGTCATGCTCCTGGGGTCGCCGCTCTCGGCCGCGCGCCCCCACCACACCATGGCCTGGTCGTCGTCCTCTTCGACCCCGCGTCCGTGCCAGTAGGCCTCGGCGAGCATGCGCATGGCGGGGACGTAGTCCAGCTCGGCGCCCCGCTTCAGCCAGCGCGCGCTCTCGACGACGTCGCGCTCGACCACCCCTCCCTCGAGCAGCAGCGTCCCCAGGGTCGCCATGGCGAAGGCGCTCCCGGCCTGGGCGGCCTCCCGCACCAGGGCGAGGCCCTCCTGCTGCTCGGCAGGTGAGCTCGCGTGCACGAGCTGATAGCCCAGCCGCGCCTGCGCCTCGGGGTCGCCGCTCTGGGCGGCGCGCCGCAGCCAGCGGAGCGCCTCGGCTGGATCGCGCTCGACCCCCTGGTCTCCGCGGCTCAGCAGCAAGGACAGGTTCAGGGCAGCGCGCTGGCTGCCGGCCTCGCCGGCCCGCCGCCACCAGGCCATCGCCCCCGCGACGTCCTGCGCGACCCCCTCCCCCTTGAAGAGCCGCTGGGCCACGCGCTCCTGCGCTTCGCGGACCCCGGCCTCGGCGGCGGCCAGGTAGAGCCGGTAGGCCGCCTCGTGCTCCTGCTTCGCCTCGGCGGCGCGCCCGCGCACCAGCAGCTCCTCGCCCGTCAGCGCTCGCGGGCTGGGGCTCGCGGAGGGGGGAGGCGAGCGGCGAGCGGGCGAACGCCAGACCAAGGCCCCCGCGCCCGCGGCCAGCCCCAGGCCCAGCAGGCCTCCGCCCAGGAGCAGCGAGCGCCGCCCGCTCGCTCGGGGCGTCCGCCCCGCCAACCAGTCGTCCAGCTGCTCGGCCAGCGCCTCGCCGTCCCGCGGGCGCTGCCCGGGCTCGGGCGAGAGCGCCGCCAGGCAGATCTGCTCGAGGTCGCGCGGGACCTCGCCGCCGCTGCTGCTGGGCGGCGTCGCGCCCTGCTTGATCGCCTCGACCAGCTGCATCCAGGTCCGCCCCGCGAAGGGCAGCTCGTCCGTCAGCGCCTGGTAGAGGACCACCCCCAGCCCCCACACGTCGGTCGCGGGCGTGGCCCGCTCGCCGCTCAGCTGCTCGGGCGACATGTGGGTCGGGGTCCCGACCGCGGCCCCGGTCTGGGTCAGCCGCTCGAGGTCCGCGGCCGCCGCGACCCCGAAGTCGGCAACGCGCAGGGTCCCCCGCTCGTCCACCAGCAGGTTGGCCGGCTTCACGTCGCGGTGCACGACCCCCTTGCCGTGGGCGTAGCCCAGCGCGCGCGCGGCGGCGCGGACCCAGCTCACTCGCCGCCGGAGCCGGACCTCGCGCCAGGCCTCGTCCAGGGGGCGCGCACCGGGGACCAGCTCGCAGACCAGGTAGCGGTAGGAGCCGTGCTCACCCGCGCTGTGGACCTGCACGATCCCGGGGTGGCGCAGGCGGCTCGCCAGCTCCCCCTCGCGCTGGAAGCGCTCCCGGCTGGCTTCGCCGGTGCCGGTCAGGAGCTTGAGCGCGACCTCGCGTCCGACCCGCTCGTCGCGCGCCAGGTAGACCTGCCCCATGCCGCCCTGGCCGAGCAGGCGCAGCAGGAGGAAGTCGTCGATCTGGGTCCCGGGGCGAGGCAGGTCCTCGGCGCCCGGCGGAATGTCCCAGTTGAACTTCACCTGTGCGCGCGCCTCAGAAGGGCGCGTCCTCGAGCGACTCGTAGAGGTGGCAGTCGCGGGGCCCGTAGCACTGGGGCTCGAGCTCGTCGTCGCAGGGCATGTCGCAGGCCCAGATGCACCCCGCGCAGGCGCCCTCGTAGGCGGCGCGGTTGAGCGGCCGGTGGCCGCGCTCGCGGTAGTCGGGCAGCTCGGGCGGCGGCCCGAACCAGGGCGGCTCGGCGCCCTGGACCTCGCCCCGCTCGAGCACCTTCAGCGCCGAGGCCTTGTAGAGCTCGGCCGCCTCAACGCTCCCGGCGCCGATCGGGACCCCCTTGCCGCTGGCGCGGTCGCCCTTGCGGAAGGCGTGCTTGGCCTGGGCGGCCTTGCCGATCCCGACCGCGATCACCCGCTCGGCGTCCTCGCCTTCGAGCGCGCCGCGCACGTAGAGCACGAAGCCCTGGTAGCTGTGCTGCTCCTCGCCGCGCTCGGTCGAGAGCTTGATCCGCGGCTGCACCGCGACCAGCTCGCCCTCCCAGGCCAGCTTGGTCGAGCTGCCCTTCTGCTTGGGCTTGGCTGGCTTGGGCTTGGCCGCCGGCTTGGACTTG
>CALDQK010001154.1 GCA_937911525.1 uncultured bacterium | reverse complement strand
GGTCGGCGCGCTCGCCGCGGGCCTGCTCGGGCGACATGTAGCTCGGCGTGCCGAGGACCGCGCCGCTCGCGGTCAGCGTGCGCTCAGCGAGGAAGCGCGCCAACCCGAAGTCCGCCAGGAGGGGCTGGCCCTGCTCGTCGAGGAGCACGTTGGCCGGCTTGAGGTCGCGGTGCAGGATCTGGGTCGCGTGCGCGTGCTCGAGCCCGCGCGCGAGCTGAGCCGTCAGCTCGGCGGCGCGGGCCGGCGGGAGGGGCCCACGCCGCAGCTGGGCGGCCAAGGAGTCCGCGGCGAGCGGGCTGACCAGGAAGGGGTGGCCCTGATCCTGGCCGGCGTCGAGGACCGGCAGGATCGCGGGGTGAATCAGCTCGCTCAGGGCGCGCCCCTCGCGCTCGAAGCGCTCGACCTCCTCGGGGTCGTTCAGCCCGAGCAGGAGCTTGACCGCGACCTCTCGGCCGCGGCGCGGGTCGAAGGCGCGGTAGACGACGCCCATGCCCCCGCGGCCCAGCTCCTCCAGCAGCTCGTAGCCTCCGACCTCCCTCACACGCGCGCCGGGCTCAGGGCGAGCTGATCGAGCGGAACTGGCCCAGGCCCACGTCGGACATGACCTGCAGCAGGCGCGGGTTGGCTTCGCCGATCCCGATGCAGTGGATCTCGGCCTGGCGGAACAGGTTCAGCCGGATCACGTCGCGCAGGAGGTGGTTTACGAACACGTAGGGGCCGTAGTAGTTGAGCGTCGGGCTCTTGCCGCCGGCCTTGCCGGTCTCGGGGTCGCCCGAGCTGAGGTCCTGGTCGTTGCGGTCGACGGCCTCGAAGTCGTCCCAGCTGGGGGCGCCGTCGCTGAGCACGTAGATCGTCTCGATCCCCTCGCTGAAGCCGCGCTCGGCGAGGTGCTCGAGCTCGTCGAGCTGGCCGCGCTCGGTGACCTGGAAGGCGTCGAGCAGCGCGCCGTGGAGGTTGGTGTAGCCCATGAGGGTCCCGTGGGGACGGTCCGGTCCGCCGCGCTTGGCCTGGATCGCGTCCAGCTTGCGGAGCGTGAGCTTGACGTTGCGCGGCGAGGCCTCGGCCAGGCCCTGGCCGAGCAGCTCGGCGTACTGACCGAAGGTGATCACCACGTATTGCATCTTGGGGCCGAGGGCCTGGAGGCTGAGCTTGAGCGCCTCGCGGGCCGCGTCGAAGCGCGAGTGGATCCGCTCCCAGGGCAGCTTCTTGCTCAGCTCGTCCTGCTCGGGCTGGTCTCGTGGTTGGGCTGGCGGGTCGGCCTGGGGCTTGCCGCCCTTGTCGTGGCGGCGCGCGCTGCCGGTCACGGGGCGGCGCTTGATCTCCTCCTTCTCCTCCTCGGTCAGCGGCTTGAGCATCGAGTCGGAGCAGTCGATCAGGAACGCGACCCGGCTGCCGGTGCCCTCGATCCCGAAGAAGCGCGGCACGCTGCGACCTGGGCCGAGCGAGACGCTGCGCAGGCGTGTGCGCCCCGGCGTGCCCTCGGCGGCCTGGTTGGCCTGCTTGACGGCGAGCAGCTTCCGCCAGGCGTCGGCGCTCGTGTAGAGCTCCTCGACGCCGAGGGTCGTGGCCAGGCGTCGCCCGATCACCCAGGGGGTGCGCGGGAGCAGGTCGTCGCGCTCGAGCTGGTCGATCACGCGCTCGATCGCCTGGCTGAACTCGGGGGTCCCGCGCTTGCGGCCGCAGCGCGAGAGGGCCGCCGCGCAGGCCTCGACCAGGACCGCCCGGCCGAGCTCGTCCTTCTTCTTGACCTCGGGGCCGCCCTCGGCGAGGAGCGAGCTGATCGCCTTCAGGGTGGCCTCGACGCTCTCGGTGCGGGCCAGGGCGTGCAGGCTGGCCGCGCGCAGGAAGGGGTCCAGCTTGGCCGAAGCGATCGCCTCGAGCAGCGGGGCGCTGCCGGCGTGGCGAGCGCGGACGCGCTGGCCGAGATACCACAGCCAGGCGTCCTCGCGCGCGTCCTCCTTGTCGAGCCAGGTCGCCCAGGCCTCGCCGTGCTCGTCGCCGGTGAAGGACTCGGCGCTGACCCCGGCCACCAGGTAGCGGACGTGCTGCTCGGGCGGCTCGGGGCGCTTGTAGCGGCGCACGAGCTGCTTGAGCGCCTTGGGGTCGCGGGTCTTGGCCAGGGCCTCGATCGCCTTGACGCGCAGGTAGAGGGCCGGGCGCGAGATCGAGCGGCGGTAGTCCCGCAGGGCGTCGCGCAGGTCGTCGGCCGCGGCGGAGGTGCACAGACAGGTCAGGGCCAGGAGCGGGGCGAGCGAGCGAACTCGCTTCATAGGACCTCCTCGTCCAGCCAGCCTAAACCAAGCAGGGAATCCGGTGCCCGGGGAGGTCGGCTTCGCCGACGAGCCAGGAGGTCTCTGGTCGGGAGTCTTGACCTTCGAGCAGGGACTTGGCGCGTTGAAGGACACGGCCAGCGCCTCGCACGCCCCGACCTTTACCCAGCGCTGCGGCGCGCTGCGCCGAGGCGCTGTTGGTAGCCTCCCCTGCGTGAGCCACTCCCACCACCACGGACACGCCGGAGCTGGAGCCAAGCCGCTGCGCTGGGCGGCGGTGGTGTCGCTCTTGCTGGCGGGGACCAAGCTGGTGCTGGGGCTGCTGGCTGGCTCGCTCGCGGTGTTGGCCTCGGCGGCGGACTCCTTCGCGGATGCGGTGATGTCGAGCCTCAACGCCTGGGGCTACGGCTGGGCGCGCCAGCCGGCCGACGAGGGGCATCCCTTCGGGCACGGCAAGCTGGAGGGCGTGCTCTCGGTCGGCCAGGGCATGCTCCTGCTGGGGATCCTGGCCTCGCTGGTGGTGGGTTCGCTGCAGGGCCTGGTCGAAGGGCGCCCCGCGCCGAGGATCGGGCTGGCGGTCGGGACGCTGGTCGGCGGGATGATCGTCTCGGGTGGGCTGACCTGGCTGCTCTCGCGCGCGGCCGCGGGAGAGCGCTCGTTGATCCTGGAGGCCGACGCGGCGCACTACCGGATGGACTTCCTCGCCAACGTGCTCGCGATCTCGGGCTTGCTCGTGATCGGGCGCACGGGCTGGGCTTGGCTGGACCCTGTCCTGGCGCTCGCGCTGGCAGGCTTCATGGCGCCCGAGTGCCTGCACCTCTTGCGCGACGGCGGGCGGGAGCTGCTCGACGAGGCGCTCCCGGCCGAGGACCTGGCCCGGGTCAAGGAGATCCTGGGCGAGCTCGAGCTCGACTACCACGGGCTGCGCACGCGCCGCAGCGGTCCGCTGCGCTTCGTCGAGGTCCACCTGGTGCTCGACCCCACCCAGCCGCTCGGGGAGGCGCACGGCCTGGTGCAGGCGGTGGGGGACGAGATCCGCGCCGCCCTCGCTCCGGTGCGGGTCCTGGTGCACCCCGACGCGCGGGGGATGCAGGACGCGACGGACCTCTTGCTCGAGGAGGGGCCTGCGCTGGACCAGCAGGGCTACGACCACGCGCACCAGCACGACCCGAGCTGAGCCCCGTTGCGGGAGGCGCCCGCTAGGGTGAGCGGGTGGCCGAGGACCTCGACCCTGAGATCGTGCTGCGCGCCCGCGGGGGAGACTCCGTGGCCTTCGAGGCGGTGGTCACCCACTTCCAGCGCCGGGTCTACGGCTTGGCCTACCGCTTGACCTACGACGTGGAGCTCGCGCGCGACATCACCCAGGACGTGTTCCTGCGCCTCTACGAGCGCTTCGATCGCTACGACCCGGCGCGGCCCTTCACCCCCTGGTTCCTGCGCCTGGCCAGCAACTACGCGCTGAACGCGCGCCAGAAGGCGCGCCTGCGCCGCGCGGCCAGCCTGGACGCGCCCCTGGGCGAGGACGAGCCGGCGCCGGCGAGGGAGGACGAGGGGGCGCCGCAGGCGGCGGAGGTGGCGGTCGAGCGGGAGGAGGCGGCGCGGGTCCGCGCGGCGGTCCGTGACCTGGACGAGAAATACGCTGGGGTGGTGGCGCTGCACTACCTCGAGGGCTTGAGCGTCAAGGAGATCGCGGCGCGGCTCGAGCTGCCGCCGGGCACGGTCAAGATCCGGCTCTACCGCGGCCGGGATCGGCTGCGCCAGGCTCTGGAGGGGCTGGAGTGAGGGGCGCCGAGCTGCTGGTGATCCACTACCGCACGCCAGGCCTCGCGGCGGCCCTGCTGGCGGACCTGGCGCCCCTGGCTGGGGAGGCGCGCGTGCTGGTGTTCGACAACGCCTCGCTCCCCGAGACGCGCGCCCGGCTCGAGGCGGCCGCGCCCTTCGCGGAGGTCCTCAGCAGCGAGCGGAACTTGGGCTTCGCCGGGGCGGTCAACGCCGCGCTGCCGCAGCTGCGCGGGGAGCGGCTGTGGCTGCTCAACAGCGACCTGCGGATCCCCACGCCGCGGGCGTCCTTGGCCGCGCTCGAGCAGGCCCTCGCGAGCGATCCGCGAGTCGCGGCCGTGGGGCCGGCGCTGCGGGATCCGAGCGGGGCGCTCCCTCCCGGAGGGGGCGGGCGTGAGCTCGGGCTCCGCTCGGCGGCGCGTCACCTGCTCGGGCTGAACCTGCGCGACGGCGAAGGGGGGCTCTTCCTGCAGGCGCGCGCGCTGCGGGGCGGGCCCCGGCCGGTGGACTGGCTGGCGGGCGCG
>CALDQK010001153.1 GCA_937911525.1 uncultured bacterium | reverse complement strand
CGGCTGGTCCCTGGGCGCCCCCCGCGCTCGGTGGCGCGCTACCCGCGGGTCGCCAGCGAAGCGGGCCAGCCGCTCTCGCCCGCGCGCGCGCCGATCCCGCCGGGGGCTCCCCTCGAGCGAATGCGCCTCCCGATCGCCCGGGTCGGCTCGGACGTCGTGACCCACTTCGACGCGCAGTTCCTCCTGATCGACCCCGCGCGGCGGCCGATCCGGGTGGTCGCGCCCTGTCGGCCGCCCTTCGCCTACGAGGTCCAGCAGACGGCCCCCGGCGCCCAGCTCTTGCTCTGGGCGCTGGTGCTCCTCGCTTCACTCGGGCTGACACGAACCCGGGCAGCGGCGCCACCTGGCGACACGACGAGCGGAGCAGGAGACAGCTCCGTCGACGCGGCGTCCGGATCGGACGTCGCCTCGTCGGGCGGCACGTGAAGTCGTGACCGGCCAGCGGTTCACGCGTCGTGGAACGGGGCTTGCAGCTCTCCGGGCGTGAAGCGACCAAGCCGTCCTCCAGTTGCCCGCCGCCAGCGCCAGCGCGTCTCCGTGCTCCCCTCCGCGGGAGGCGCCGTCGCCTTGACCGTGTCCTCCGCCGACTGGCTGACCAGCGAGGACGAGGTGGTCCTGCCCGCGCCGGTTCAGACCTCGCCCGAGGGGATCGTGGTGGGCGCCGCGGCCCTCGCAGCGGTGTCCTTCAGCGCCGCGGGCCTCTGCGCCTGGTCGGGGTGGGGGCTCGAGGCCGGCGCCTGGGGCTTGTGCGCGGCGCTCTCGTGCCTCGTCGCTCGGGTCGCTCAGAGCGAGGCGTGAACGCCGCGCAGGTGGCTGGCGGAAACGTGGCCGAGACTGGCACGTAGCCCGCGCTGGTTGCTGGACTTGGGGCGGGGCACGTCGCTTGTTCCGGGGCGGGCATGCACACCACCCGCCCCGTCGAGTGCCGCGGCTGCGGCCGAGTCCGCTCCCTCCCCTCCGAGTTCCGCGAGCGGCGGATTCGCTGTCGGCGCTGCAAGACGGTGATGCAGCTCGCCCCGGACGTCCAGCTGGAGCTCGCGCCGGCCAAGCGCTACTTCCTGACGCCGACGCCGGCTGGGGGCGGCACGGCGGAGGCGTTCGCGCTGGACTCAGCCAGTGAAGACGCAGCGCGTCAGGTCGCCTCGGAGCTCGGGCTGCTCTTGTTGGCGGCTCTCTGCGCGACCCCGCTCCTCTTCGTCCTGGACCAGAGCGCGTGCCGGAGCCTGGTCTCGCCCGCGCTGGTCGGCCTGGGCTCGCTCGCGATCCGCTGGAGCTACCTCTTGGGGCGCGCGCTCTGAGAACCCGTGCGGCTGGCTCTGGGCTGCTCTAGCTCAACCAAGGGGAAGGGCCCGTCACAACTCTCGTTGCGACGGGCCCTTATCCAATCGGGGCGAAAGGATTTGAACCTTCGATCTCCTGACCCCCAGTCAGGCGCCCTACCAGACTAGGCCACGCCCCGTTGGAAGGACCGAAGTATACCCAAGCTGGTCGAGCCCGCTAGTGCGAGGGAGCAGGTTCCTGTTCCTCTTCTGGGGGCGGACCCGAGGCGGCCTTCTTCTGGCCCAGACGAGGCTCCTCGCCCCGCAGGAGGCGCCCCAGGTTGGCCCGATGCCGGATCCAGACCAGGGCCGCCATCGCGACCAGCAGCCCGGTTCGGGGGGCCTGGGCGCCGCTGGCGAGGTCCCAGCCGTCGATCAGGACCGCCGCCACGGGCAGGGTCGCCGCCGCGATCAGGGAGCTGAGGCTCACGATCTTGCTGGCGCCGAGGGTCAGGAAGAAGGCCAGGGCCGCCAGCCCGAGGGCGGGCGGGTGCAGGGCCAGGAAGGCGCCGGCCGAGGTGGCCACGCCCTTGCCCCCCTTGAAGCGGAGGTAGACCGGGAACACGTGGCCGAGGATCGCGGCTCCGGCCAGGGCGGGGGCCAGCCAGCCGGGCGGGGCGAGCTCGAGGCGCGCCAGCAGCCAGGGCAGGAGCAGCACGGGGACGACGCCCTTGCCGATGTCGCAGAGCAGGACGACGAGGCCCGGTCCCTTGCCGAGGACGCGCAGGGCGTTGGTCGCCCCCACGTTCCCGCTCCCGTGCTCGCGCAGGTCGATCCCCTCGAGCTTGCCCGCCAGGAGGGCGAAAGGGATCGCCCCCAGCAGGTAGGTCAGGGCCACGCTCAGGGCCGCCGCGATCGTGGGCGTCACGCTGCCTCCTCCGGGCGCGCACCCTAGCAGGCCCTCGACGGGCAGCCACCCGCCGCAGTCATTGACAGGGCCCTCGGGGGCTTACAGAGTGCAGAGGTGCTGATCCTGGAGGAGGCAGATCCGCCGCCCGAAGAGCCCCCCGAGGAGGTCCTCTGGAGCGGCCGTCCGGAGGTCCGCCCGCGCGGGCCGGACCTCTTCGCCGCGGGCGCCGCGGGCCTGACCACGGGCGGGGTCCTGACCGTGGGCCTCGGGGCGCGCCTGGACTGGAACCTGGCCGCGACCGCGCCCCTCGGGGCGGTCTACGGGGCGATCGCGGGGCTGATCGTGCTGATCGCCCGGATCGCGGGGGCCAGCCGGCGCGCGACCTTGGTGTGCGCCTTCTGGGCCGTGGTCGCCGCCGCCAGCGCCTACACCCAGCAGCGCGGCATGACCCTGGCCTGCCCCATGACCCTGGTCGGCGCCCTGAGCGCCTACCTGGCCGCTCGCTTCCGCCAGAGCTCGGGCCTGCGCTACCGGATCACGGCCACCCGGGCCCAGCTGAGCGAGGAGGGGCGCTACACCCTCTCCTTCCCGATCGAGGCCCCGCCGCGCCTGCGGCCGGACCTCTTCGGCTCGGCGCTGGGCAGCGTGGACTTCGGCGAGCACGAGGGGACCCTGACCACCCGCGACGGGCGGGTGTTCAAGGTGCCGCCCCACAAGCGCCGCTTCCGCCGCCTGCTCCACCCCGAGCGGCTGATGGACGCCTGGCGCCAGGCGCAGGCCAAGCGCGCCAGCGAATAGTCGCTCCGCTGGCGCTAAGTCCTTCGCCCGCAGGCCCAAATCCATCCTGTGGATACGGGGCCGTCCATCCCGACGATGAGTGTGCAGCAAGCAAAGCGCCCCGCGGCCGACGTCGTCGTCTCCCCCCACTTGCGGCCGCGGGGCGCTGTCTTGCCTGCGGAGTCGGCTCGTCCCCGATGGGGCCCGCCCGGTGGTAGTTTTCCCGCCCGGAGGTGCCCCATGGCCGAGTCCCCCGCTGACGAGATCGCCCGCCTCAGCCGCGAGATCGCCCGTCACGACCACCTCTACTACGTGCTGGCCACGCCCAAGATCTCCGACTTCGAGTACGACCGGCTCTTCAAGCGGCTCAAGGAGCTCGAGGCGGCCCACCCCGACCTGGTCGACTCCAACTCGCCGACGGCTCGCGTCGGCGGCGCGCCCCTCGACCGCTTCAACGCGGTCACGCACGCCAAGCGGATGCTCTCGCTCGACAACACCTACAGCGCCGAGGACCTGCGCGAGTTCGACGGCCGGGTGCGCAAGGGGATCCCCGGGGCCGAATACCGCTACTTCGTCGACCCCAAGATCGACGGCTGCGCCTGCCAGATCCGCTACGAGGAGGGCAAGCTCGTCCTGGCCGCCACCCGCGGCGACGGGATCCAGGGCGACGACATCACCAACAACGTGCGCACGATCCGCAACGTGCCTCTCGCCCTGGCCGGCGACGACCCCCCCGCCGTGTTCGAGGTCCGCGGCGAGGTCTACATGCCCAAGGAGACCTTCGAGCAGCTGAACGAGAAGCGGGTGGCCGAGGGCGAGGAGCCCTACCAGAACCCGCGCAACACGACGGCGGGGACCCTCAAGCTGCTCGACTCGCGCGTGGTCGCGGCCCGCGGGCTGCGCTTCTTGCCCCACGGGATCGGCGTGCTGGAGGGGGTCGAGGTCGAGAGCTACTCGAAGTTCCTCGCCCTCTGCGAGTCCTACGGCTTCAGCGTCAACGAGCACGGGCGCGAGTGCGCCAACATCGACCTGGTGCTCGAGTTCATCGAGGAGTTCGAGCCGCAGCGCTACGAGCTGCCCTACGAGATCGACGGCATGGTGATCAAGGTCGACGACGAGCAGCTAATGGAGCAGCTCGGCACGACCAGCCACCACCCGCGCGGCATGATCGCCTACAAGTACAAGGCCGAGCAGGGCGTCTCGACCGTCGAGGACGTGCTCGTCAACGTGGGCAAGACGGGCGCCCTGACGCCGGTCGCCGTGCTCTCGCCCGTGCGCCTGGCGGGCACGACCGTGACCCGCGCCAGCCTGCACAACTTCGAGGAGGTCGCCCGCAAGGACATTCGCAAGGGCGACAAGGTGATCGTCGAGAAGGCCGGCGAGATCATTCCCTACGTCGTCCGCTCGCTCGCCGAGGAGCGGACCGGCGAGGAGGAGGTCGTCGAGCCGCCGAGCGAGTGCCCGACCTGCGGCACGGCCTCGCTCAAGCGCGAGGGCGAGGTCGCGATCTACTGCCCCAACCGAGCCTGCCCCGACATCCTGCGCAGCGTCGTGCGCCACTTCGCCTCGCGCCGCGCGATGGACATCGAGGGCCTGGGCGAGAAGCTCGTCGACCAGCTCGTCGACGCCGGCCTGGTCCGCTCGATCGCCGACCTCTACACCCTCGAGCAGAGCGCGGTGCTCAAGCTCGAGCGGATGGGCAAGAAGTCGAGCGAGAACCTGCTCCAGGGGATCGAGGACAGCAAGCAGCGCGGCCTGGCCAAGCTGCTCCACGCGCTGCCGATCCCGCACTGCGGCGAGACCATGGGCCGCGACCTGGCCCGCAAGGCGGCCTCCCTCGACGAGCTGCTCGACCTCGACGCGGCGGGGCTGGAGCGGACCTACAAGCTCGGCCCCGTGGTCAGCGGGGACATCGCGGCCTGGCTGGCCGACGACGACAACCGGGCCCTGATCGAGCGGCTGCGCGAGCTGGGCGTGTCCTTCTCCTCCAAACAGCAGCAGACCGGCGGCGGGGGCCTGAGCGGCAAGGTGTTCGTGATCACGGGCACGCTCCCGCGCCGCTCGCGCGACGCGACCAAGCAGGCGATCGAGGCGATGGGCGGCAAGGTCACGGGCTCGGTCTCGGGCAAGACCGACTACCTGGTCGCCGGCGAGAAGGCCGGCAGCAAGCTCAAGAAGGCGCAGGACCTCGGGGTCGAGATCCTCGACGAGGACGCCCTGGACGCGCTCCTGGCGCAGGCCGTGGCGGCGGCCCCCGCGGCGGCCAGCGGCGGGGCGGCCCTGGCCGGCAAGACCTTCGTGATCACGGGCACGCTCTCGCGGGGCCGCGACGAGGTGAAGGCCGAGATCGAGGCCGCCGGCGGCAAGGTCACCGGCTCGGTCTCGAGCAAGACCGACTACCTGGTCGCGGGCGAGAAGGCGGGCAGCAAGCTGAAGAAGGCCGAGGACCTCGGGGTCGAGGTCCTCGACGAGGAGGGCCTCGAGATCCTGATCGCCGAGGGCCTGGTGGCCGCCGGGGCGGGGGCGGCGCAGGCCGCGACGCTCGAGGGCCTGACCTTCGTGATCACGGGCACGCTCTCGCGGGGCCGCGACGAGGTGAAGGCCGAG
>CALDQK010001152.1 GCA_937911525.1 uncultured bacterium | reverse complement strand
CGATCCCCTCGATTTGCGTGGCGGGCGTCCCCTCAATGAGCGTGCTCACGCTCATAGACGAGGAATAGACGCTTCGAGAACTCCGGGTGGGTGCTCAGCAGTTCCTCGATCACAGGCCAGATCTCCGCTGCCGCGAACTGGAGCGCCTTCGAAGCGACGATCTCTAGCTGCTCCGTTGGCTGCAGACCGTCTGTCGCCAGTCCGGCGAGGCGGTCCCGTGCCCACTGGATCCCTGCCTGCGATCTGCGTTCGAGGATTGCCTCGAGGCATGATGCGACTGCAGCGGGCTGGGGCTCACCTTCAGACAGCCACCCAAGAACATGAGCCTCAAGTTGGTCGTCCCAGGCTCGCTCGAGCTTCCTCACGACGAACACATGACCGCGATCGCGTGAGGCCTCCTGAGCCTTGATGACGTCGAGCGCAGCAAGGAACTCGGCTGGGGCCTCTTGATACGCCTTCGCTACGATCTGGGCAGGGACTCGCTCATCCGTCATCCCACTGGCACTCGTTGCCGAGTAGGAGACGCAGACGTGGGCCCATTTCGCCCATACGCTCGACTCCAGTGCCGCGAACGCCTCCCCGTCCAGCTCCCGCAAGGTGTAGAGCACAGGGAAGACACACATCTCGCTTAGCGGCCAAGTGGGTGTTCCAAGCCAATCAGCAGGCTTAGGCTGAGCCAGCCCAAGGTACTCACGACCTGCGGCAAGAATCCGCGCCTTCAGAGCTTCGTCCGACTGCTGCCACACCGGATACACGCTTAGGTCTGGCTGCATGAGGAGTTCAGCTCCGTATCGGCTACTAGTGGGCTCGAGAGTCAACTGCTGCCAGGCCATCCAGAACGCGTCTAGCTCGCCACCATCGAACCTTTCGAGCCAACTCCTGACTCGCTCGATAGGAGGCGGATCAAGCAGCTCCTCCTCCTCGGCGGCCCTGCGCGCAGACTCGCGCTGGGCCTTGATCATGCGCTCATAACTAGCACGCGCCTCTTGTGCGGCAGGAGAATCGAGTGCCACAGCCTCGAAGAATGGGCCAAACTCCTCGGAGCACCCTCGGACCGTCTCGTAGAGGACATATGCCTCCTCGAGCCACTCGCTGTCAGGCACCTGCCAGCGAAGGTTCTTGAAGAGCTTGAGCCAGAGCGTGAACTGCGGGTTGTCACAAGCCGCCGACCTCATCTGATCCGCAATCCAGCCAAGATCCTCAGGCTCCAGGAACTGCACCGGGAGTCGAGGCGAGTGGTAGAGGCCTTCTCCGACCCAGCCATCTTGCTGGTAGACAGCTTGAAGGAGACGTCGCCGGCGAGGTACGTCTTGACTGACCCTGGCTGCGAGATCCTGTAGGCCCTCGCGGAAGGAGTGTGCGTTGGTACCAAACAGGAGATGTCGCGCCGCCGACACGAATGCCTCCCAAGTCTCCGAATTGCTCTCAGCCGCCTCCCAGCCAGCCTCCAAGACAAGAATCGCCAGTCGCTTCACGGAGCGATCGTCTGTGACACCCCAACGCACCGCCCAGGCCAACGCCTGTGGAAGCGACTCAGGGTCAAGCAATGAACCCGGACTCTCGACCAACTCGCTCAAGAATCCCGCATGGGCGCCGACATACCCCTGCCTCGGCGGTTCGAAAGACTCGAAGAACTGGACCGCACTGAGGTGTTGGGGCCAGACTGCTCGCAGTCCTGCGCCCCGGAGGTCGTCACGGGGGTCGTCACCCGCTTGCCCGAGAGCCAAGGGCAGAAGGCGCGACCTGGACTCTCCGTCCCCGATCCGGGAGACGGCACGAGCCGCAGAAGTCCTTACCAGAAGCGGGAGCGAATCGGAGAGAGCCACGTCGGCAATCTCAGGAGACAGCTCAACAAGCTCACAAGCTTGAGCCAGCCGGATCGCGTTCTCCTGAGACAGCCGCCCTCCCATTTCCGCAGTGATGTGCGGTCTGAGTTGGTCGGCTAGGCCAGGGTGCCCGAAGACCCAAGCCAAGTCGTTCCTCCACATGTCTAGTGGCTCAAAGGCGTTCTCGCCAGACAACTGAAGCACTCGCTCGACCAACGCCACCTTCTGGGCATCAGTTGGTGCGACTCGGCTGTTTCTGAGTGTCTGTGAGGCTCGAAGGACTGACCACGGGTCTGACGGAATCAGCTCCGCTAGAAGCTCCTGGCGCAGAACAAACAGCCAGCCCAGTGTTTCTTGTAGCTGTGGAACAGCTCGCCGCTCAGGCGCGCTCGGGTGGAGGAGCAGGTCTAGAAGCTGCTCCACAGGCGCTCCACGAGCTAGGCAATAATCGGCAGCCAGGAACTCGGCGTAGGTCCTGTGAGACCAACCCAGGACCTGGTTGCCCTCACGAGCAGAAAACAACCCTGTGTCCCGAAGCACTTCCAGGAGGTTCTCTCTGGTTAGCGGGACCATCGTCCCCCCAACGTCTTCTGAACCGCTTGCCAGGTCCTCGAGGCTCAGCGACGCTGGGTCACTGGATCCCTGCTGCAGGCAGATGGTCGGCCTTCGGCAAAAGACAGTCAGAGCAGCTATCCGCCGTGCAACCTGGAGCCTTTGCTCTGGATCGAGGTTGCCAATCACTCCTGCTTCTATACGAGAGCGGTTGCGCTCGCGGCAGAGTTCAAGGCAGTTTGATCGCACCAGATCAGGGTGCTCGCGCGGAAGCTCCCCGTCAGAGAGGAACCGCTGGAGCAAAGGCCGCAGGGTGATCGGCCGAGAGGCGAACATGCCCACCCCTGCCAACCGAACGGCCTCGAGGAAGCCATCGGGATCCCCAGACTCTGCCTCCACGGCAAGTGCTGCGTCCCGCTGAGTCAAGGGGAGGATCTCGAACATTCGCAGGGCAGTCTGATCAGTCGCCGCCGCAGTTCCTCGAAAGTGCCTTGCCAGGAAGCTACCTAGACCTACTGGCCAGGCGGCAGTCCTGCACGCTATGTAGAGCCGCAATCGAGCCGCGTCCAGGCCACCGATCGCCGACCGGAGATACGAGGACAGAACCCTGATGTGAACCTGGCCCTCGTCCAAGCTGTCGAGGAACAGATAGAGAACACCTCGGCTCGCCTTCCAGCTTTGGATCGCAGCTCCGTCGAACACGCGACGATCCAGGCGCTCGTCTGACTGATATTCGGCGAGGTCAACGTACAGACATGTGTCGTCGGCTGAAACGTCCGCCAGAGTGCGCTCGAACACCCTTCGAATCTCGACGCTCTTCCCCATCCCCGGCTCACCCAGAAGCACGTTGCAGAGTCCGAACGTAGCGTCAGAGAGCCTTAGCGCGTGGGGATTGGCTGCGCCAAGCTCGCCAGCCGGATCCCAGAGGAAGCCGGCGTCGTCAAGGACGAGCACTCCGCCGTACACGCACCAGTACCTATTCCACGCGAGGCGGGTCTCTGTCTCACGGAGAAGACTCACGTTCGCATTTGGCGCAACGACGGTTTCAGGAGAAGCCTCAACGTGCTCGGTTCTCAGTCCTCATGACGGAAGACCCGCCATGGGTCCTTCAGCGGCTTCAAAGACGAGGGCCACACTGGGGCTGGAGTGAGCTTGGGGGAATCGGGCGCTAAACTCTCGAAGATGATCTCTAGGTGAGGGAACGCAACTCCCTCGTCATGCTTGAGGCAGCACTTCTTGTATTTGCTCCCTGACTCGCATGGGCAAGGATCATTCCTGCCGACGTCTCGATAGTGCGAGTGGGGTCGCCTTCTTACTTGCCACTCGTAGTTCCAAGGGTCGAACGGCCCCGAGAGGCCAGCAAAGACAAACTTGGGCGCGGAGTAGTCGTAGTGATCGACCGAGTTGCCTGTCTCGGGATCAACGAGAAACGGAACCGAGTATTTCTGAACCGGCGAGCTAACCAATGCGGTACCGAGGAACTCCATGTCGGATACCTCGCGCAGACAGTACTCCCCGTCGTAGATCTCGCCGGTGCGATGTCCGCAGTTCGTGCGGATGCCCACAACTTGCTTGCAGATATTGCAGCGCTTCTTGCGTATCCGCATTTCCGGGCTGAAAAACAACTTGTAGGGGTACACGGCCTGCCAGCGGGCGACGTGCTCCCGAATGAACCCGAGCTGAAACTCCGCCCATCTCTCTAGGAAGTGCCGCTCAAGTCCGTGAAGCCTGATCTCGGCACGCTCTAGTTCACACCACGCCTTGTAGAACTCCTCCCCTCGGAGAAGTGAGAATGCCGAGAGATACTTCTGCTGCACCTCAAGAGTCGACTCAAGGCACCAGGCGAGTGTGGAGTTAATGCTGTCGCCGGCTGCGACATGACCAGCCTTCCACACTTTGAGCCAGTCCTCGACGGCCTTGACCTTCGGATCGTCAGGGGCCCTCGTCGCAACCGAACGAAGAAAGACAAGAACGGCGTCGAGGTCTAGCGGTGGAGCTTCAGGTGCCATCAGCACCGCTCCCTGGAGAGCGTATCGCCCTCTCTACGACAGGGCTGACGACCCCCTCAAACTCATCAGCAGGACCATCGAAGCTCACCTGAAATGCAGACCGTCCCGCTTCTCGTGGGAACTCGATCGTCATGCTCACCCTTAGGACGGTGTCGCGGATTGAGCTGAGCAATCGCTTCTTCAGGTAGTCAGAGACCTGCTTGATGACCTTGGTTGCAGCCTTTGCCGGCATCACCAGAGAGGCGAGTATGAGCATGTCGCCGTGCAACGCTAGCGCCTGATAGTCTTCCTCCGACACACAGATGTCGACTACTTCGTCGGGATTGACGTCGCGCAAGTGTGCAAAGAACTCTTCGGTTCCGTTCGGGAACATCGGGTGGTCGATGCCACGAAAACCCTCTTGTGGAACGAGGATGATCGCTGCACTGGCCAGTTCGGCTCGCAGGTCGTCCGGCAGGTATGGCCGAGAGAGCCAGTAGTCAGTCCCCCTGGCAGATCTACTTAGGACCAAGCCCGCAGGGGGCTCCGACACCTCCAAGACCTTCTCGCGCCAGGTCGCCAAAGACTCGGCCTCGGCCTCTACTTCGTAGCCGGGAGAAGCGAAGTCATGAATCACAACGACGCTGAGGGGGGGGCGCTCTGGATCTTCGACCACCAAGCAAGCAACGTTGTCACAGTCGTCTCGGCGTGCGAACGGGTAGACAAGCCGAGAGGGGTAACGGTCTTTTAGTCCGTCATTTACGAGATCGAACTCCTCGCCTTCGATGACTCTCCATAGATCCTGAGTCGCAAGCGCGAGGGCGACCTGCTCCAGCTCCGAGGCATCGAACTCGACACCCTGGGCAGTCAACCGATCGGCAATGTCCTGTGGAAGTCTCATATGGTCACGCGCCGGGCATGGACGGTGGGTCCAGCGTACCAACCGGAGGGAGAGGGTCGGGTCGCTGTGCTCCCGTTCGGTGTGCTAGAGCCTCTCCCCAGGTCGTGGAGGTTCCGAATCGACCCCGCATGTTCTGTGGTAGAGGTTCGTCGGGTTGGTGGACACGTACCGGAACCGCCTCTATTTTCAACTCTCTGGCAACCGCGACGCGAGTGTTATCAATCGTCACGACGCCCTCAGCGGCTTGAACCCCGTCTACCGGATCTCCGCGCCAGCCATTCGCCCCCATGCTTTCTCTGAGCCTTTGAGCACGACCGTTGCCGCCAGCGGTCCTTTGGCTAAAGCGGATCTCATTTGGGTCGATGGCTTCGACGGGAGCTTCGCCGCACATTCCAGCATTGTAGTCGGGGTTCACGAGACTGGAACTAGTCTCTAGGCGTCGGATACGCACTCTTCGGACAAAGCGCCTCATGGGACCTTGAGCGGCGAGAGTGCTCAGCGTGAAGGCTGGCTAAGCCGAGCTGGCAAACACCTCGTCCGAGTAGAGCGAACGTCCCTTCTGTTTGGGCCACGAGTCCGTAGAAGCCGCTATGAGCCCGTTCCCCTTCCAAGGCTGGGCTCGCGGCGAGCAGATCGACGTCGCTCGGCCCAGCCGACGAGCTTGGCGAGTCGGAGCGGGCTGGTGAAGACCGCCTCCGCAGCCTCGACGTCCATGCCGACCCACAGGCCGATGCGCTCGCCCAGCGGATCACCCGGTGGGTAGGGAATCACATCGGCACCCTTCACCAGGAGACCCTCGTCGTGCGCACGTCCCCCTGTACAGGTGGCGTCGCCAAGTCTTTCCGCTGAAGGTGGTTGGAGTGCGGTCGCAGGGCTCCAAAAGATGCAGGACCTGGGGATCAAAGAGGAGTCGAGCTGGAGCTAAGTCAGAGGGCGCGATCATGCGAGGCGATCGCGCACAATCGTGCCCTCTGACTTTGCCAGGCGACGTCTCGAGCGAGGACGACCATGACCGATCCATTCACGCCGCGGATCGGAGGCGTCATGAGCGCCGACATCGCGGTGCCCGAGCACGAACGCGTGGTGCGCTTCTACACCCAGATCCTCGGCACGGGCGCAGCGCCTCTTTGGCGCGAGGATCTGACGAACAACCGGGGCGTGCCGGTCATCGGCGTGGGGGTCCAGAGCTCGGACTACGGGGACCTCCCGGTGCAGTGGATGCCGCACATTCAGGTCGCGGACGTCGCGCAGAGCGCGCGGCGCGCGGTCGAGCTGGGTGGGAGCGAGCTTCTGCACGGGAGGGCCGACGACGGGACCAGCCAATGGGCCGTGCTGCTCGATTCCGACGGAGCGGCGTTCGGGCTGATCCCGGTCGTCTCATCAGCTCCTGAGGAGGACGACGCGTCTCGTCCTCCAGCGACCCGCCTCGGCTGCATCGCCTGGCTCGAACTGACGGTGCCCGACGCCGCCGCTGCTCGCGACTTCTACCGCGAGGTCGTGGGGAGTTCGGTGAGGGCTGGCGTCGGCGAAGGCGAGGCCGACTACCTCATGCTTGGCGGGGACGGAGAGCCGGCAGCGGGGATCCGCTCCTCGCGCGGCGATCACACCGACCTGCCGCGAGCTTGGCTCCTCCATCTTCCGGTCGGCGACCTGGCCGAGAGCCTGCGACGCGTGCGAGCGCAGGGCGGGAAGGTCCTCCTGGAGAGGGCGGTCCGGGAAGGGGGGCTCGCCGCCGCGGTCGTGCAGGACCCGGTCGGCGCGTGTGTGACGCTGGTGCCGGCCTGAGGGAGCTCTCCTGTCTGCAGAGAGAAGGCCTTCGCGTTGTGCTGCGCCCGGCGAGAGGCGATTCTGGGGTTGATGAGCCAGGAGTTCACTAGCCCGCATGGATCACATTTAGTCGTGGAGCGGCCGCCCTTGGGCGGC
>CALDQK010001151.1 GCA_937911525.1 uncultured bacterium | reverse complement strand
GTCCCGGCGACCCGCGAGGGCGTCACGGAGCCGCTCCGCCGCGGCTGCGAGCCCTGCCTGCTCAAGCTCCTCCAGGGCGCGGCCCCCGATCACGCTGCGCTGCTCCTCTTCGGAGAGCCGTCGCTGTCCTCCTGCCCGGGCGGGGTCGCCCAGGCGAAGTTCGCGCTCCTGACTTCCCGCGCCCTCTCGACGGTGCGCCGGAGCAGCTCGAGGCGGTCCTGGCGCGGAGCCCGACTGCCCTTCAGGTAGAGCTTCAGCGAGCACGGGTCGATCTTGAGCGCCTTGGCTGCCTCGACTCGGCTCCCGCAGAGCTTGACCAGCTCGCGCGCCAGCTCCTTGCCCTCGGCCTGCCGTGCCTCTCGCTTCCGCGCTCTCTCCGCCACCCCAGCTTGGCTCCACTGCTTCATCTGGGGCGGCGGAGGGTCCGCGCCCGGAGCTTCGCGGGCTTGCGTTCGCGGCTCAGCCCCCCCGAGCCCGAGCTCGGCGCGGAGTTCGGCCGCGGCGCGGAGGTGCTCCGCGAGCTGCTCTGCCTTCGAAGCCAGCCCGGCGAGGTCCACCTAGGCCGCCTTGTCCTCGCCCAGCTGGCGCACCTTCCAGCGCTTCGGCTCGACCGCGCGCACGCCGAAGAGCTCGCAGAAGAGCGCCTTGGCCCCCTCCGCGTCGGGCGCGCTCAGAACCGCGCGAGAGTGCATGGTCTTCGTCGCGTCGGGGGAGCGCTGCACGCACTGAACGCCGGTCCTGGGGTGGGTGAAGACCGAGAACTCGAAGCCCTTGACCTCGACCTCGAAGCGGGGGAGTGGGTCGCCATCGCGGGGCTCGCTCTTGTGGTGGTAGACCTGGCTCGACCTGACGCCCTTCATGGGGCCCTCCTCGTGTTCTCGCAGAGCAGGACCCAGCGGGCCTGCTCGTTGGGTGCCCACACCTGCGGGCGCAAGCCGATCGACTCGACGTAGGCGAGGGCCTCGAGCAGATCGACGCCTTCACGCGCGACGACCACGACCTGCTCAGCCTGGCCGAGTTGCTCGGAAGCGATCTCCGCGCCAGCGATCGTCAGGCGGTCGGTCAAGGTCTTCGGCATGAACCCGACCGCTTCGGCCGCGAGGTAGTCCTGATGGAGTTCCACCAGGCCCGCGCCTTCCTCCTCCCGCACGAGGTGCAGGACGGCAGCGCCCGGTCGGCTCATGAGGCCTTCTTGCTTGGCTTCTTGGCGCCCTTGCGCTGGTCGGCCTTCGGAGGGACCTGCTCGTCGAGCGGCCTCCCCCTACGGTCCGTCATGGTGAGAGGGAAGGCCGACCCGGTCTCCTCGTCGTAGGGCTTCACCGTGAAGGCCTTCTGGAAGTTGGCGACCTCCTTCACGTTGAGCGCGCTGAGGAACACGAGCTTGGCTTCGTTCTCGTCGCGCGCAGAGACGACCAAGCGCTCGGCCAGGGCCGGCGTGTAGTCGGCGACCGCGGGGCGCCACTGCTTGACCCAGCGCTTGCGCTGGTCCGTCGGAGCGAACTGCCCACTGAGGCACTCGCCGAGGGTCTCCTCCAGGTTGGCTCCCGCGAGGCTCGGGTCCGAGGCGGCGAGCCAGCCGCTCTCGCGCGCGCCCTGATCTCGAACGTGGAGCTCGAGCGGGTTTCGGAGGAAGGCTTGGACCACGAAGGTCTCTCCGGTCTCCTCCTCCTCGGCCGACTTGATCTTCACGACGAAGCGAAAGGGTCGCTTCGCGCTGTCCTTCATCGACACGACCCAGCGAGGCTTGTCCTCGTCGGGGGGCAGGGCGAAGGCGATCGAAGGATCTTCAACACGCTCGATGCGCATCCGGCCGTCTCGGCCCCAGACCTTCTTCTTGTCGACCTTGCCGATCATGAGCTTGTCGGCGTGACGGCGGAATTCCATGGCTTCCTCTTAGAGCCGCTCGAAGAGCGCGTCGGCGCCCAGGCGGTCGCTGGTGGGTGGGCTGAGCCGCTTGAGGAGGCGCTCGCGCGCCGGTCGGCTCCGGGTGGTGGGGTCTAGGACCTCGAGCAGGTCCTCAGCGGTTCGGATTCGCCGAGGGGGCGGACCCGGCCGACGAGCTCGGACTGGTCGGCGGGGAGCGCTTGCCTCTGGCCGGCGGCTCTCGAAGAGCCCCTGGGTCGTGGCGCCTTGGGTCACGAGGTCCACGCTTCGGACGTGGGTGACCTTCTCGATCAGGCAAGCCCTGCCCTCGACCCGGCCCTGCCCCTGCGCGTTGTGGCTGAGCCCGAGCGAGTCGGGGCTGTTCTGCGCGTCCCATGCCACCGACTCGGCGAGCGGGTGCTTGGGGTTCAGGACGAGGCTGGCGTAGCTCCCGTCCCCGCGGTGGTCGAAGGGACCGCGCAGGCGCCCGAGCTGTTCCTCGTAGCCGCGCTCGCGGGCAGGATTGCTACGGGCCGGGTGATTCAGGAAGACCTTGGCGCCTTCGTAGAGCCTCTGGGAGGCCTTGCGCGTGGTCAGCGGGTAGGCGTTGCGAGTCCCGTCCCCGTTCAGGTTGGCGGACTCGGCCCCAAGGTACTTGACGCCCTCGATCACGATCGCGCCCGACTTGGGATCCTTGGTCACCCGTGCGGGCGCGACGCTCACGCGCTCGAGCAGCTGCAGCTTCATTCGGGCCTCCGCTTCGTAACGATCCGCATCCCGTGACCCCCATGCAGCCCGGGGGTTGCCCCTGGTGGCGCCGGATCAACTTCGAGTTCGCGCTCGTCGATCTCGGCGAGCTCTGCGAATCGGTTGCGCGCGGACTCCGGGTCCTCGGCCTCAAGGACCTCTCCAACGAAGAGCTCGGGGGCCAAGTCCTCGCGGACGCGCATCCGACTCCGCCTTGAGGCCGGAGCGTCCGCCTCGGACCTGACAGGGATCCAGGCTCCGCCCTCGCGATAGTGCCTGGCTACCGGAAGGTGCGGGAAGGCTTCGCCCGTGAAGGTGTCCACCCAACCCAAGAGCGGAGCCCCGCGGTGCCGGACAAGCCAAAGCACTAAGCAGCCTCCCGCAGCGCGGCTGAAGGGTCGGCGCGCAACCGGCCAAGCGACTGCTTGAGCGCGAGCCGGACCAGGGCCGAGCGGGAGAGGCCCAGACGGTCCGCAAGCTCGTCCAGCTCGGCGAGCAGGGCGGAGTCCAGGCGTAGACCAAGGCGGGCGTCGGGCGACCTCATGTTCAACACGGTAGCCCGGGCCTATGACAACTGGACCTGATTCATAACCCTGGCTTATCGAGCGATCGGCGCCCCGCTGATCGGCCAGACCTCCAGCAAGTGCGAGGGCCAGGGGTCGCAGTGCACCGCTGCCCCAGCGACAAAGACCGCTACCGGGCCCGTGGCGGGCGCGAGCCCAAGCTCAACCGCGTCGAAGTAGACCGCGGCCAGCTGCTCTCGCTCGGCCTGAGTCAGACCCACGCGCTCGAGTTTGTCGGCGACCACGCTGCCCAGGTCAGCCTCTTCGGTCCGGTCGATCCGGTCGATCACATGGCCCCCAGTCGGGCGAGCAGCTCGGCCCGCGCGGCTTCCAGGTTGATCGTCGGGGCGCCTTCGTCGTCGTCGCGCTCGCTCGCGCGGTCTCTGACCGCCAGGGCCTCGGCGTAGCGAAGGAGCTCCCGGGCGGCGGCGACCCGTGGGGCGTCGCCCTTGCCGCCCTTGGCCGCGACGACGCAGAGGGTCCTGAGGGCCAGGTCTCGCAGCGACTCGGGGCGCACCTCGGACGGGGCGGGCTTGGGGCTGGGCCCGTCGCCCTCGACCGAGCCAGGCTCGGCCCCAGCTTCAGCC
>CALDQK010001150.1 GCA_937911525.1 uncultured bacterium | reverse complement strand
GACGCGGTCCTGCAGCCGACCCTCGCTGAGGGCGCGCTCGTAGAGCTCGTCGAGCAGCAGCTCCGCCTCGTCTTCGTCCTCGCTCAGGCGGGCCTGGACCAGCTCGTGGCGCAGCTCGAAGCGCGGCGAGAGCTTGCCGCGCTCCTTGAGGGCCTCGAGGTCCTCCTGGGCCGCGGCGGGGTCCTTGGCGTCGAGGGCCAGCTCAGCGCGGCGCAGCCAGCACTCGCCGACCCAGGGCAGGGCGCCCGCGCGGAGGAAGTCGCGCGAGGCGTCGGCCAGGAGCAGGCGGGCGGGGTCGGTCCGGCCCTCGACGGCCTCGAGCTCGGCGCGCACGCGCAGGGAGCTGGCGGCGGTGAAGGGGTCCTCGATGTGGTGCACGACCTTGGCCAGCGCCTTCCAGCTCCGCCCGGTGTCGCCCGCCAGGAGCAGGGCCTGGGCCAGGATCACGATCGCGGCCGAGGCGCGGACCGGGTCGCCCGTGGCCTCCCAGCCGCGGCGCAGGTTCTCGCCGGCGGCGAGGGCCACGCCGACCTTGCCGTCGCGCAGGGCGAGGGAGGCCTCCTCCTCGAGCAGGAGCAGGACCACCCGCGAGGCCTTGGCCTGCTTGGCCTTGTCCAGCAGGCCCACCAGCTCCTTGCGGGCCTGCTCCATGGCGCCGGTCTCGGCCAGGAGCTCGGCGGTCGCGATCCGGTGGGTGACCGCGCGTTCGAGCTCGCCGGCCTCCTCCAGCTTGTCGGCCGCCTGGCGGTGGAGCGCCAGGCCCTTGTCGCGCTCGCCCTCGCTGAGCATTTGCTCGGCGACCTGCGCCAGGGCCGCGGCCTCGGCGGCCGCGTCGCCATCCTGCTGGGCCGAGTCGCGCATGCGCTTGGCCTGGCCCAGCGCCATGTCGACCTGGCCCGCGGCGCGCAGGGCCTTGATCGCGCCGAGCATGGCCCGGCGGGTGGCGGGGCGCTGACCCATGCGCTCGTAGAGGTTGACCGCCGTGCGGGCCAGGGCCGCGGCGCGCGGGGCGGAGCCGGCGCGCAGGGCCGACTCGCGCGCGTACTCCAGCAGCTCGGCCACGGCGAGGTGGTCGGCGCGGATCGGGTCGGGCTCCTCGGCGGGGTCCTGCTGGGCGCCGCCCTCCAGCGCCTGGTGCAGGAGGGCCTCCGCGATCCGGTCCACCGCGGCCAGGGCGATCGCGTCGCGGCCGGCCAGGGAGGCGGCGTCGGCCAGCTCGCCCGCCAGGGAGAGCGAGCAGGGCGCCTTGGCGGCCAGGAGCTGGCGGTAGCACTGGGCCGCCTTCTCGTGCTCGCCGACCAGGGCGTAGAGCCGGCCGAGGCGGTAGCGGCGCAGGCCGTCGTGCTCGGCGAGGGTCAGCTTGTCCAGCTCGGTTCGCCAGGCCGAGGTCCCGGGCAGGCGCTCGAGCTGGCCGAGCAGGATCCGCGCCCCGGGCGCGAGCTCCTCGGGCAGGTCGTAGCGGCCGTCCGCGAGCAGGGCCGCGATCACCCCGGCGGGAAAGCCCTCCCCGCTGGCCAGGGCCTCGCCCGCGCGCCCGGCGCTCTCGGCGTCGAGCCCCAGGGGCGCGAGGAGGGCCGCCGCGAGCTCCGCGGGGGGAGCAGAAGGCGGAGCAGGGAGCTCCGGGCCAGGATCGGGAACGGGCATGGGCTCATGGTCGCTGGGCTGGGGACGGAGTGCAACTCGACTCAGCTCGGCGACGAGGGGGCGCCGCGGGGCTGCTCCTCCCTTAACCCCTTCTTTGGAAAGACCTTGGTGCGTCTCAGCGCGCCCAGATCTCGGTGAGACGGAGTCCGATTGGAGCGACCGTTGGGCGTCAGGCTCCGGGTCGTTGCACGACTTGCCGCGGCCGAGGGCGGGCACGCGCCGTGCGCTGGGCGGGGGAAACGCACCCAAGGACACGTCCATGAACCTTCGCACTCGGGGGCTCGCGCCCCTCGCGCTGCTGCTCTGCCTCGCCGCCGGGCCCGCCTCAGCGGCCCAGACCTTCGACACCGTGGCGGAGGCCCTCGCCGCGGCTCGGGCCGGCCAGGTCCGCCTCGACCGCGTCGTCACGATCCGCAAGGTGACCGTCGTCACCAACCCCAAGCGCTCGCCGGACGACGACAGCTACGACGACTACTTCTACGTCAACGACGAGGGCCGCGACGGTGACGGGATCCTGTTCAGCTACCCGACCTACTGGGCGTCTGGCTCCGACCCCTTCGACGAGGACAGCGAGGACCCCTTCGAGGACTCGATCGAGGTGCCGGCCTTCAAGCGGGGCTGGGAGATCAGCGTCTCGGGCTACCTCGACGAGCGCGACGACGGGCGCGGCTGGATGCTCCAGCGCCGGGTCGACTACTGGAGCTACGACGACGAGTTCCACGACCTGGTCGTCGAGCACGAGGGCACCGACGACGAGACCCACACGATCCGCGCGGTCTTCACGGTCCACAGCAAGACCGAGGCGCCGGCGCCCAGCGCCAAGCCGAGCCGGGTCCGGGTCTACCCGGGCAAGGTCGTCCGCCCCGGTCAGCTGATCGTGGTCGCCGCGCGCGACGTGGGCGTGCGCGGCCGCCTGCGCTGGGACTACAAGGACATGGACACCGGCTTCGACCGCCGCCCCGGCCTGCTGATGGCGCGGATCCCCGCCAACGCGACCCCCGGCGATCACCGCCTGCAGGTCCGCAACCCCGAGACCGGCAACAGCCGCTCGGTCAAGATCCGCGTGATCGCGCCCCCCGCGCCGCCGGCCCCCGTCCTGAGCGAGGCCAAGCGCGTCGGCGAGCTCCTGATCATCGAGGGGCAGAACCTCAGCGGCGGCTCGCTCGAGGTCGAGCTGGGGAGCCTGAAGCTGCGCGCGATCAGCCGCGACGCGGGCACGATCGTCGCCAGCTGGCCGGCGAGCGTCAGCGCGAGCACGACCCGCAAGGTGCGCGTCAGCGTCGGCGGCCGCGCCAGCAACCAGGTCGCGATCGCCAGCCACGAGGCGAGCGTCGGGATCGCGGGCTCGCTGCCCGGCAACTGAGCCGAGCCCCCTCGCCCTTCCAGGAGCCCTCGCCTCGGCGAGGGCCCTCGGCGCGTACTACCCGCCGCTGCGGCGGAGGACGCGCAAGGGCGGGAGGGCGTATTCTTCGCCTGCGTTGAGGGCCTTCTGCTCGGCGCGCAGCGACTCGGCGTCGGGGGACCCGGGGTCGAGCGCGAGGCTCTGCTTCAGGTCGGCCAGGGCCTCTGCGCGGCGGCCCTGGAGGGCGCGCAAGCGGCCGCGCTCGGCCAGGGCGCGCGCCATGAAGGGGGTCTCGGGGTCGTCGCCCTGCAGGTCCTCGCTCTCTCCCCGGCGGTCGTTGCGCGCGCTGAGGGTGTCCAGGGCGACCGCGAGGTCGAGCTCGGCCCCAGCCAGGTCTCCGGTCCGCAGGCGCAGCTCGCCGCGGACCAGGCGGGTCAGATAGTGGCCCGCGTTGAGGTGCAGGCCCGCCGCGAGGTCGGGCTCCGCGGCGGCGGGCTCGCCGAGGAGCAGTCGGGCCCTGGCCCGGAGCGCGAAGGTCTCGGGGCGGCGCTGGGTCAGCTCCAGCGCGCGCGAGTAGCGCTGGATCGCGGCCTGGAGCTCGCCTCCCGCGGCGAGGCAGGCGCCCCAGCGAATGAAGGTCACGGCGTTGCGCGGGGAGAGCCGAGCGTGAGCGGCGTAGCCCTCGGCGGCCTCCTGGAAGCGGCCTAGCCGCTCGAGGGTGCGGGCTCGTCCGTAGGTCGCGTTGCTGCGGCGCTGGAGCGGGCCTCCCTGGGCGAGGTAGCGGTCGTAGGCCTCGAGCGCCTCGTCGAGGCGGCCGACGGCGCGCAAGGCGCGGGCGCGCAGATAGAGCGCGGCGGGGCTGGTGAAGGCTGCCAGGGCCTGCTCGAGCAGGGGCAGGGACTCGGCGTAGCGGCGTCGGCGGTGCTGGGTCTCCGCCAGGTTCACGTAGGCCCGCGCGGCCAGGGCCCCTTGCGCCCCGAGCTCGAGCGCGCGGCGGGCGTCCGCGTCGGCGGCGTCGTAGCGCTTCAGCTCGAGCTGCGCGATCGCGCGCTGCAGCCAGCCCAGGGCGATCGTGGGGCGCTGGCGGACCAGCTCGTCGGCTTCGCTCTTGGCCGCCTCGTAGCGGCGCAGCTCGTGCAGGAGGTCGAAGCGGAAGCTGCGCAGCTCGTGGTCGCCCGGCTGGAGGGTCAGCAGCCGGTCGGTGTCGGCCAGGGTCTCGATTCGCTGGTTGGACTGATATCGGCTCAGGATTCGCACGTAGAGGGCGACGAAGGAGTTGGGCTCGAGCTCGAGCACGCGGCTGACGTCGGCCTCGGCCGCGGGATACTTGCCGAGGCTGAAGTTGGCGATCCCGCGCAACTTCAGCGCGTAGGCGAAGTCGGGGCGCAAGAGGAGCGCCTCGCTGGTCAAGGCGATGGTCTCGTGCTCGGCCTGCGCCCTGAGGCTCTTCGTCAGCGGGACCGAGCGGAGGCGCTGGACCTGCGCCACGAGCACGAACTCGTTCGTCTCGCTGCGCTCCGCCGCGAGCTCCAGGATTCGCTCCAAGTGGGGGGAGGCGTAGGCGGCTCGCGCGAGATAGTCGAGGCGCGCCTTGACCGTCACGGCGTCAGCGTGGCGCTGAGCCGCGCGCTCAGCCAGCTCGTGCAGCGCGAAGAGCTCGCGGTAGGCGGGCGGGTGGAGCTCGGCCGCGCGCTCCAAGCACTCGCGGGCCTCTCCCGGCTCGCCCGCCGCGATCAGGGCCCGGCTGGCCTCCCAGAGGAGGAAGCGCGGCGGCCGCTCGTGCTGCTCGAGGGCCTGGCGCACGAAGGCCCGCGCCCGGCTGCCCTCCTTGCGCGCGGCGGCTTGCCCGGCCTCGACCAGGAGCTTCATGGAGGACTCCATGGCTCGCGTGCGCGCGTCCGCCAGCTCGCGCTGGGCGAGCTCGGCCTCGGCGGCGCGGCGGGCGCTCTCCTCGCGCATCCGCTCGGCTTCGGCCGCGCGGCGGGCGCTCTCCTCGCGGACCCGCTCCGCCTCGGCGCCGAACCAGCCGGCGCCGGTCAGGCCAGCCACTCCGAGCAAGAGGGCGCCGCTCGCCGCGCCCAGGACGAGGCCCGGGCGGCGCCGGATCGCGCGCCGCAGCCGCTCTCCC
>CALDQK010001149.1 GCA_937911525.1 uncultured bacterium | reverse complement strand
CCTCGGCGCCCCAGCGGCTCCGAGGCTGGAGCTACGTACGCCCCGCGGGTCGCGGCGGCAGGCGCGGGGCTGCGGCGGGGTCGGGTCGCCCGGGCGAGCGCGGGGACGCTGGACACAACCCTCGGTTGTGTCCAGCAGCCCGGCGCTGGGCTAGCCTCTTCGCGTGCGTCTCTTTGCCCTGCTGATCGTGGCCCTTCTCGCGGCATGCGCTACGCCTCCCCCACCGACTCCCGCCGCAGCCGTCGTGGTCGGGAAGCCTGGACTGCGCGCTAACGGCACCGTCTTGCATAGCTCCGAGCGCGGCACCTATGTGGTGACCTGCGCGCATGTCGCTGAGTGGTTGACCGGCGAGGAGGTCTACGTCGAGCTGGCGAATGGCGAGCGCCTGCCCGCGCGGCCTGTCCTTCCGACTCCCGCAGAGCTCTCCGCTGGGCGCACGCTTCAGACCCCTGCGCGGGACGACAGCCTCGCCGAACAGGCGCGGGCGGCCCGCGGACAGGCGCTCGTTGCGCAGCGCAAGGTCGAGGGAGACCTGGCCCTGCTCCGAGTCGAGCGCCCGGGTCGGCTCCCCGCGGCACGGCTCAGCGATCAGGGCTCCGCGTGGTGGGTCCAACCACGCACTCCCCCAGAGGGGCCACGAGCGATCGAGCTCTACGAGGCGCCGCACCGCACCCAGGTCCCTCGGAGCGAGCGCCTGCTCTGGGCGGGGAACAGCGGCAGCGGCGTCTTCGACGTGCAGGGGCGCCTGCACGCAGTCGTCAGCCACTCACCCACCGAGGGACGCAGACGAAGCAGCGCCGGGGGCTTGCGGACCTACGTCGCCCAGCGTGGACCCGCGCTGCGAGCCCTCGGTCTGGCTGAAGTCGCCGAGGAGCTCGAGCGCGTATGCGCGGCCCTGGCGGCTCAGCGCGAGGAGGCAGCCAACAAGGACGTCTGGATCGGGTTGACCCCGGCGTGGCGTATCCGAGCTTGGCTCGAGGCCGCCGGCTGGGGCTGGCTGCTCAGTCGCTCGCCGTAGCCTTCGCCGCCGCACCCGTCGCCGCAGCCTGCCCAGCCTTGTGCTTGCGCCAGGCGTAGGCCACGACCGCCACGAACAAGAGCCCCACCCCGAGCAACACCCAGTGGTGGAACTGGCTCACGTAGGCCAGCGCGTCGTGGAGCTTGGCCCCGAAGTGCCAGGCCAGGATGATGCTGATCGGCACCGAGAGCATTCCCGCCAGCCCGTCCATGATCAGGAAGAGCGGCAGGGGCACACGCAGCGAACCCGACACGAAGAAGGTCACGGCGCGAATTCCGAACAGAAAGCGGCCGAAGAACACGGCCTTGGCGCCGTGCCGCTCGAACATCCCCCGCGCCTTCTCCATTCGATCGGGCGTCAAGTGACGACCGATCACGGGTATTCGTTCGGGGAACTCGCCGACTTTGCGCCCTAGCCACCACAGGATCGTGTCGCCGAGGAGCACCCCGAGCATGGCGACGGCGCACATGAGCGCCACGTCGTCCCAGCCACCAGCGCTGGGGTCGCGCAGACCCGCCTGGTAGATCGCGTAGCCACCCCCGATCAGGGCCACCTCTTCGGGGCAGGGGAAACCCAACCCGCAGGCCACCAGGAGCACGAACACACCCACGTAGGACCAGGCAGCGATCGTGGTGATCGCCCACTCCTTCCAGGTCTGCTCGGCCAACGTCAGCAACAGGTCCACGAAAACGGCTCCGGGGCCGAGGATCATACTCCAGCAGCGGCAGCGCTCCTCCTCGGGCGTAAAGGGCGTCGGCGCAGCTCTCCCTGTCGTGACCCTTCGTCGCCCTGTCGGGCGTGGAGAGCCTGATGCCATGGACCTAGTGAGCGAGCTCCCTCAGCACCTCGCCGAGCGCGTGCGCCGCGTGGACCGAGCCGCGGCCCCGCCTGCGGACGCCGACCTGGTGGTCTACTGGATGCGCACGGCGGCGCGGGCCGACGAGAACCCCGCCCTGGACGTGGCCTGCTGGCTGGCGAATCGCCTCCAGCTGCCCCTCCTCGTCTACCACGCGCTCTCCGAGCGCTACCCCTACGCGTGCGACCGTCACCACACCTTCGTCCTCGAGGGGGCGCGCGATGTCGCGAGGGACCTGGCCGCGCGTGGGATCCGCCACGCCTTCCACCTCGAGCGCGAGGGTCGGCGCGGCCCGCACCTCTCGACCCTCGTGAAGCGCGCTGCGCTCGTCGTGACCGAGGACATGCCGATCGCCTTCCTGGAGACCTGGACCCAGCGCCTCGCGCAGGGGCCCGCTCCCGTGCTCGCCGTCGACTCAGCCTGCCTGGTCCCCATGAACGCGGTCTCTCAGGCCCACACCCGCGCCTTCCGCTTCCGCTCCGCGACCAAGCGAGAGCGTCGCGCGCGGCTCGGACGGCCCTGGCCAGAGATCGCGCACCTTCCCCCGCCCTACGAGGGCGAGCTGCCCTTCTCGCCCCTCGACCTGGCCGACGCCGACCTCCCTGCGCTCGTCGCCAGCTGCCGGATCGACCACTCGGTCGCGCCCATCCCCGGGACCCGCGGCGGAAGCCGCGCCGGCTACGAACGCTGGGACGCCTTCCGCCGGGCAGGTCTCGACCGCTACGCCACGCGCCGCGACGACCCACTCGAGGAGGGCGTCAGCCGACTCTCTGCCTACCTCCACTACGGCATGGTCTCGCCGCTGCGGATCGCGCGCGAGGCCCACCAGCGAGGGGGCAAGGGCGCGGAGAAGTTCCTCGACGAGCTGCTGATCTGGCGCGAGCTGGCCTACGCCTTCTGCCGCCACGTGCCCGACCACGAGTCCCTGGCCGCGCTCCCCGCGTGGGCGCTCGCGACCCTGCGCGAGCACGAAGGCGACCCCCGGCCCGCCCTCCTGGACGAGGAGACGCTGGAGCGGGCTCGCAGCGGCGACGCGCTCTGGGACGCGGCCCAGGCCTCGCTGCGGATCCACGGCGAGCTGCACAACAACGTGCGCATGACCTGGGGCAAGGCCCTCCTCCGCTGGACCCCCGACGCCGCGACTGCCCTCCGCCGCCTCGTCGACCTCAACCACCGCTTCGCGCTCGACGGCCGGGACCCCGCCTCCTACGGCGGGATCCTGTGGTGCCTCGGCCAGTTCGACCGCCCCTTCCCACCCGGGGCGCCGATCCTGGGCGAAGTGCGGGACCGCACCACCCAGCAGCACGCCCGCCGCCTCGACGTGCGCGCCTACGCGGCGAGCTGCCACGCGCCCGCCCTCGACCCCGCCCCGCGAGCGCTCGTGATCGGGGCCGGTCTGGCCGGGCTGATCTGCGCGCGCACCCTGCGCGACCACGGGCTAGAGGTCGAGGTGCTCAGCGCGGGCCCAGGTCGCTGCGCGACCCACCGGAGCGAGGACGGCGCCTTCGCGTTCGACCCGGGGCTGCAGTCCCTCGACCTGCGCGAGCCGAGGCTCGCGCGCTGGGTCGCGGCCTGGCGCGAGCGAGGGCTGCTCCAGCCCTGGGCCTTCCGCCGCGGCTACCTCGACGCCACCGGTCAACTGACTCGGGTCGTGACCCGCGAAGTCGAGGTCGCGGTCCCCGGCGCCGCGGCCCTCCCGGGCCACCTGGCGCGCGACCTCCGCGTCGAGCGCGCCGAAGTCCTCGAGCTCTGGGGCGGACCCCGGCGCTGGAAGGTCCGCACGGCCGAGGGTGAAGAGCGCGGCCCCTACACCTGGGTCCTGGTCGCGACCCCGCACCCGGTCGCCGCTCAGCTGCTCGCGCCCCACGCGCCGGCCCTCGCGCAGCGGATCGGCGCGGCTCGCTCGGAGCCCGCCCTGGCCTACCTCTACGCGCCCGCGGGGCCGCTGCAGCTGGGCTTCGACGGCGCCACGGTCGAAGGCTCACGCTTGAGCTGGATCGCGCACGACTCGCTCAAGCCCGCGCGCCCCGCGGCGACCTGCCTGGTCGCGCACGCCGACCCTGCCTGGAGCGCCGCGCAGCGCGCGCTCGGAGACGCCGAGCTCCGGGACCGGCTCCGCGACGAGCTCACGCGCCTGCTCGGCCCGCTCCCCCCCCGCGCTACGAAGCGCTGCGACGCTGGGACGTCGGGCTGGTTCGCCAGGCCCTGGGCGAGGAGTGCCTCTTCGCGCCCGAGCTCGGCCTCGGCGCCTGCGGGGACTACTTGCTGGGGCACCGCGCCGAGCACGCCCTCGCGAGCGGGGTCGCCTTGGCGGGGAGGGCCCTGGGCCGCGCGGCCGCCTCCAGCCAGGTCCGCGCGCCCGCGCAGGCCGAGCTCTTCGCCTAGCGCTGGGGCGATCTCTCGCGACCGCACCTTCGTCAAAAACTGAAAGCGAGGCCACGCCTTTCGCATGCTGCCTGAAGCCGGCAACTGCTACAAACGAGCCTGGAGGAGGTGAATCATGTCTCAGCCCGTCCAGGATCCCGGTCGCGTTCCCTGGGAGGCCTCGGGCCCTTGGGACCCCGTCCCCCTCCCTCCCGAGCAGCCGCTCCTCGACTCCAACGCGCTCGAGTTCGAAGAGCTCTTCTCCGAGGAGCCCCCTGAAGAGACGCTCAGCGGCAACTTCGCCGGACTGGAGCTGCGCGGCGTCCTCGGACGCGGCGGGATGGCGACGGTCTATCGCGCGTTCGACCCGGCCCGCGAGGAGGAGGTCGCGCTCAAGCTGATCGACCGCTTCATGCTCGAAGAGGAGCGCTTCTGGGGTCGCTTCTGGCGAGAGGCTCGCCTCGCCGCCTCCCTCCGACACCCGCGGATCGTGTCGGTCTACGACTACGGCGTTCACCAGTCTCGGCCCTACTTGACCATGAGCCTCTGCGAGGGTCCGGCCCTCGACACCCTGGTCGAGCAGGAGGGCCCCCTCCAAGCCAGACGCGCGGCGACGCTCGTGCGCGAAGTCGCGCTGGCGGTCCACGCCGCGCACGAGCAGGGAGTCCTGCACCGGGACCTCAAGCCGAGCAACATCGCCCTCGACGTCGACGAGGGCCCGCACGTGCTCGACTTCGGCCTCGCCAAGGACCTGCGCATGCGCCAGGAGTCCCTGACGGCCAAGGACGAGCTGTGGGGAACCCCGGCCTACATGGCCCCCGAGCAGCTCAGGGCCGCCGCCCCGGATCGACGCGCCGACGTCTATGCCCTGGGGGCGACGCTCTACTTCCTCCTCAGCGGGCGGGCGCCCTACGACCATGGCCACACCCTGGGGGTGATCCACCAGCTGCTGGAAGGCCCCCCTCCCCCGCTCGAGCAGCACGTCGCCGTGCCTCGCGACCTGGCCCGGATCGTCTCCAAGGCCATGGCGCGGGAGCGAATCGACCGCTACCCCACCGCCGCCGCCCTCGCCGCCGACCTGAAGCGCTTCCTCGCCAACGCGCCGGTCGAGGCGACGCTGCCTGGGATCGTGACCCGCGCCTGGCGCCGCCTGCGACGCAGGCCGGCGCTCGGCGTCGCCCTGGCCGCCGCCCTGACGGCCTGCGTGGCCCTCCCCCTCCTGCTCAGCGCCGCGGCGACCAGGCTGGCGCGCAAGCAGCTGGCCGCCCAGGCCCAGGAGCGCGCCGCGGCTGCGAGCGAGCACGCCCGCGCAGCGCGACACTTCGCCGCTGAGCGCGCCTACAGCGAGGCGACCCTCCTCGCCCTGGGCGCCTTGCGCGACGCTCCCCACGACGAGCGCCTGCGCGCTGCGCTCGTCGAGATCAAGCAAGCTCGGATTCGCTACGCCGAGCAGCGCGGACACTGGGCCCTGGCCAATGAGCTGCGCCTCGACCTGGGGCGCTTGAGCGGGGAGACCCCGCGCTTGCCTGCCACCTCGGGCGACGCGCTGCTCCTCGTCGAGGACCTCGCCCCTGGCGAGCGGCTCGAGCTCTACCGAACGGACGCGGAGGTCGCGCCGCCGCTCGAGGCTCGAGCCTTCGAGGAGCTCCGGCTCGCCCCAGGGCGCTACCTGGCTGTTCACCAGCGCAAGGGCGAGGTCGTGGAGCGCTACCTCGTCACGGTCGAGGCCGGCGGCCGCCACGTGCTCTCGCTCGACGGGTCGGTCGCGGCGCCCGCTGGGGTGGTCCCCTTGCCGGCCAGCGCGCTCTTCGCCCTGGCGGAGGCGCGCGCAGGGCCCTGACCGGGCAAGAGCGCTCTCTATCCCCCCAGCCGTCCGAGCGCGTCGCCCGCCAGCTTGCCAACGCGGGCGTCGCCTGAGCGCAGAGCCGCCTCCCGGGCGCGCGAATACCAGACCCGCGCCGCCGCGAGGTCGGGCTCGCTCTTCTTCTCCGCCATTTGGCCGAGCAAGAGCATCGCGTTCGGGCTGCCCACCTTGGCCGCGCGCTCGGCCAGGGCCTTGGCGAGGAGAGGGTCCTTGAGCACCCCCGCCCCGCGCAGGTGGAGTAAGGCCAGGTTGACCAGCGCCTGCGGGTTCTCTTGCTCCGCGGCGCGTCGATACAAGCGCGCCGCCTCGCGGTCGTCCTTGGCCACGCCGAGGCCGTTTTCGTAGCAGAGGGCCAGGTTGACCATGGAGCTGGCCAGCCCCTTCGCCGCGGCGCGTCGATAGAGCGCGACCGCGCGAGCGGGGTCGCGCGGGACACCGAGCCCGCCCTCATAGAGCGACCCCAGCCCGTGCATGCAGGGCGCGTGGTCGAGCTCGACCCCGCGCTGGAGGAGCGCCGCCGCGCCGGCTGGGTCGCGCGGGACGCCCACCCCGCGCAGCTTGAGGTTGGCGAGCGTGTTCATGCACTTTGGGTCGTTGATCTTGACGCCGATCCCGTAGTAGTGCGCCGCCGCGGCGAGGTCGGTCCGCCCCAGCGTGGGGTGCTGATGAATCTTGCCCAGCGCGTAGGGAGCTTTGGCTGAGCCACGCTCACCCGCGAGCTTCAGCAAGCGGATCGCCTCGTCGACGTCTACCGAAATGCCCTTGCCGTCCAGGGTCGCCATGCCGAGCCCGTAGGTGCAGTCCGCGTCGCCGAGCTCGGTGCCACGACGCAGCCAGCGCGCGGCCTCCTCGTAGTCTTGCTGCGCCCCGATCCCCTGGTCGAGCAGGCTGGCCAGGTTGCTGATCGCGATCACGTCGTCCTGCTCCGCCGCCTCGCGAAAGAGCCGGACCGCAGCTGCAGGGTCCTTGGGCAGGCCGGCCCGCCCTTCCAGCGTGAGCACCCCCATGTCGGTCAGGGCGCGGACGTCTCCGCGCGAGGCCGACTCACGGTAGTAGCGGATCGCCTCTCCCATGTCCTTGGGGACCCCGCGGCCGTATTCGTGCCGATTGCCCAGCAGGTAGAGCGCGCGCGCCTCGCCAGCGGCGGCGGCCCTGCGCAGCAGGGGCAGGGTCTCGGGCGGGTCGTCTCCAGGGGACTGCTTGAGCGCCTGCGAGAGCGCCGTCATGGCCGGCGGGTAGTCGAGCTCCGCTCCCCGGCGCAGCAAGCGGAGCACGCGAGAGCGCACCTCGACGCGCTTGCTCGTCACCAGCTCGCGGGCCAGCTCCACGAGCGCCGGAGGGTGGTCGAGGGCGACGGCCCGCTCGAGCAGCTCTCGGGCCTCCTCCGCCTCGCCCGCGGCGGAGGCTCGCCGCGCCCGCTCGAACAGACGCGCGCCCTCGTCCTCGCGCGCCGGGCCGGCGGTCGCGCTGGGCTCAGGCCCCGAGGCCGGGCCGGAGGGCGCGGGGCTAGCCGTCGCCGCGCCGGCTCTCGTCGCGGCGGGCGTCGCCGAGGGCTCGCGAGCGGACCCGCCCAAGGACGCGGCGCCCGCGCCGACCAGCAGCGCGAGCGCGACCCCGGCCCCCACGAGCGCCGCCCCACGGCGAGCGCCTCTCTGCTGGACCCCGGCGCCGAGTCCGGCCAGGGCGTCGGCCACCTCCACCGCGTCGGGCCAGCGCTCGCGCGGGTCCAGGGCCAGGCAGCGCTCGACGACGGCCGCCAGCTCGGGGGACACCTCGGGGCGGAGCGAGCGCAGGGGCGGGAACTCCCCCTTCGTCGTGCGCGAGGCGACCTCGAGCAGGCTCGCGCCGGCGAAGGGGGCCCGCCCCGAGAGCGCGGCGTAGAGCGTGGCCCCGAGCCCGAACACATCCGTCCGAGGGCTCACCTGAGCCACCGCCCCGCTGGCTTGCTCGGGCGCCCAGAAGCCCGGGGTCCCCTGCAAGAAGCCGGTCTTGCTCAGCGCAGCCGTCTGCCCGACGCGCCCGAGGTCCTTGGCGAGGCCAAAGTCCGTCAGCAAGGCGCGCCCCTCCGCGTCGAAGAGCACGTTGGCCGGCTTGAGGTCGCGGTGCAGGACCCCGCGCCCGTGGGCCTGGGCCAAGCCGGCGGCGAGCTCCTGTCCGACGCGGGCCGCCTCGCTCGGGCTGAGCAGGCGGCCCTGGCTGAGGCGGTCCTCGAGGGAGCCGCCCTCGTGCAGGTCGAGCACGAGGTAGGGCACGCCGCGCTCTTCGCCGTGGTCCCGCAGCGCGACCACGTGGGGGTGGCGGACCGTCTCGAGCGCGCGCGCCTCGCGCTCGAAGCGGCGCCGCTGCGCGTCCGTCGCGCCGCGCCCCTGGGCGAGGACCTTGATCGCCACGGGTTCGCCGCGCTCGTCCACGGCCCGGAACACCGCGCCCGCGCCGCCCCGACCCAGGGCGCCCAGCACTCGGTAGCGGCCGATCCGGTCGGGCGAGCTCACCCCGCGAGCATAGTCCGCGCCGCCATCGTCGGGTGGGCGGGTAGAGACGGACTCGGCCCCGAGATACGCTCCTTGCCCCTGGAGGTATCCCATGGCCCCAACCGGCTCCGAGCTGCTCGCGCGCGTGACCCCCTTCCAGTTCCTCTCGGCCGAGCGCCGCGAGCGGCTGTGCGAGCGCCTCGAGCAGCGCCGCTACGCCGACGGCGAGCTGCTGGTCCGCGCCGGAGACCTCTCGCGCGACGTGTTCCTGCTCGCCGAGGGCGACGTGGAGGCGATCGACGACCGCGACCCGCCGGTCGTGCTCTCCACGATCCAGGCCGGCCACTACCTGGGCGAGCGCGCGGCGCTCTTCGAGCAGCCTCGCCGGGTCGCGATCCGCGCCCGCGGTGACGTGATCGCCTACACCCTCCCCGGCAAGGACTTCCTCGAGCTCCTCGACACGGTCCCGGTGTTCGCTCAGGCGCTCGCGCTGGCGCTCAAGGTCAAGCAGGGGATCTTCGTCGGCTACCGCCGCCTGTGGGCCGAGATCCTGACCCTGGTCGATCGGCGCGAGTTCCTGCTCAGCGAGCTGGTCGAGGCCTACGCCTCGCTCCAGCCCGCGCTGCACCCGCACCTCCACGAAGAGCAGATCGACGTAGGCGCGCTCGGCTACGCGGTCAACCGCCTGCCCGAGGGCGTGACCCGCACCCTGGTCTACTTCCTCTGCGGGACCCTGCCCGAGCTCTACTCGAACCCCGACACCAAGTTCGACCCGGTCTCGACCCGAGCCCGCCGCCGCGCCGCCTGGCAGGCCATGCCCAGCAAGACGATCGTGCTCCTGCGCGACGGCGTGACCGACGTGACCGACTTCCTGACCTGCCTCTGCTGCTACGCCGTCGAGGCGCGCAAGATCCGCCACCGGATCCGCAGCTCCGAGACCTTGCGCGCGCTCAAGCCGATCGTGGCCCAGGGCGACCGGGTCGCGGCGGAGCAGCTGCTGCAGAAGCTGGACCTCAGCGACGAGGAGCGCGCCGGACTGCAAGAGCTGTGGCCCGACGACTGGTGGGTCCGCCTGCGCGACATCCTGCTCCACCACGAGGACATTCAGATCGAGTGCGACACGCCCGTCGACGACTACAACTCGCGCGCGTCGGAGGTGTGGGTCAGCCAGATCCAGGAGCGCGCCCGGGCCCTGGTCGACCTCGACGACCCCGAGCTCGAGGTGCACATCATCTCGAGCAATACGCACTCGGTCGCCAACTGCCTGAGCGGCTACCTGGTCGCCAAGAGCGACGAGATCCTCGCCTGGGGCCGCAAGCACCGCCCTCAGCTCTGCGGGGAGCCCTCCCCCGAGCGCCCTTGGGGCAAGCTCTGGCGCAGCCGCAACGACCTGGTCTACGTAGTCGCGCGCGACTACTTCAAGGCGCACCCCGAGGCCGAGCTGGAGTGGGACCAGGTCGAGGCCGCTGGCGGGCGCCAGGAGCTGCGGGCCACGGCCTTCACGGGGATCGAGGTCCAGCTCTTCGACGTGCGCAAGCTGCAAATGGAGCACACCGACCCCGAGCTGACGATCTGCGATCCGCCCCACCCGGTGCTCCTGATCAACGTCGACTACGCCTTCGGGCAGCAGGCCGAGGAGATCCTGGCCAACCTGCTCTTCGTGTTCGGCCGCCGGGTGCGCTCGGTCAACGTGCTGGGCAAGGCGGGCGGCCTGGTCGGCAAGCGCGGGGACATCCTCCTGCCCGCCGCGACCTTGCTGCAGACCAACGACGAGCTCTACCCCCTGCCCAACTACGACCTCGACGGCGACCAGCTGCGCGCGCTCGCGCCCGACCTCGCCGTGCACGAGGGCCCGATCCTGACCGTCGCCGGGACCCTCCTCCAGGACCGGGCGCTGCTGCACTTCTATCGGCGGATCTGGAAGTGCGTCGGCCTCGAGATGGAGGGCTCCTTCTTCGCGCGCCAGCTGATCTCGGCGGTCGAGACCAAGGTCGCCCGCCCCGACATTCAGACCCGCTTCGCCTACTACACCAGCGACGTGCCCCTGAACCCCGAGGAGAACCTCAGCGAGGGAATGAAGCCCTGGGAGGGCGTCCCGCCGCTCTACGCGATCACGCGTGCCATGCTGAACCGGATCTTCTCGGTGTGCGCCGTCCCCTCTCCGCCGAGCAAGGCTTGAGCTACTTCGCCTCGAGCCAGGCGAGGTCCCACTGGAGGAGATCCGCGCCGTCGGTGACGACGCGACGCGCGCCCGAGAAGCGCGCGCCGCGGATCATGCCACCCGGGCGCAGAACCACCTCGGCGCGGGGACGACGGAGGTCGTAGACGACCGCGAGCTGGTAGTCCCCCCCCTCCCTCAGGACCGCGTAGCGGCCGTCGGGGGACACGTCGAGGGAGGTCGCGACGGAGGTCGCGGTATAGATCCGACTGACGAGGCGAGGCGGGTTCAGGCCCCACACGCTCACTTCGGGTCCGCTGGCGGACACCAAGCGTTCCTCTCCCACGAAGGCTAGCCCGCACACGGGGTTTCCGTGGGGGAGCTCGAGGAGCGCCTCGTGCGCCAGGCTCTGCGTCTGGCGCACCAGGATCGCGTCGTGGTTCGCGCTCGCGAAACGCTGCCCCGAGGGAGAGATCGCGAGCGCGTCGAAGGGGCGAGAGTGGCCCAGCTGCTTGAGGTGCAGCGTCGCGTCGAGCAGCGCGAGCTGGCCCGAGGCTTCGCCACCGAGCTCGGCCAGGACCGTCGCGCCGCTGGCGTCCGCGCTCAGGCGAGGTCGGTGGGCGAGGGTCGCGCTCTTGACGACCGCGCCCTGGCTCAGGTCGACCTGACGGATCGTCTCAGGGCAGAGCTCGGGGTCCGTGGTCACGACCAAGGCGTGGTCGCGCCCCCAAAACACCCCCTGCCCCCCCGGCCGAATCTCGCGCAGCAGCTGCCCCTTGCGCAGGTCCCACAGCCGCAGCACCCCGTCCTCGCTCTGGGTCAGCGCGCGTCCGGTCTCGGGCTGGACGTCGGTCAGCCGATAGCTGCGCGGCGGGAGGGTGAGCAAACGCTCCGCTCGGAGCGTGACCGGGTCGTAGCGGGTCAAGCTGCCCGTCGCGTCGGCGACGAGGAGCTTGCCGCCCGCCTCCCCGCTCCCGGGCAGGATCTGGGCGTGCGCCACGCGGCCGAGGCGCTGGCCGGTGGCGAGGTCGAAGCGGCTGAGGCCCTTCTGCGAGAGGACCCACAGCGAGCGGTCAAGGGCTCCCAGCGCGCGGATCTGCCCCTGGTCTGGGCACAGGCTCCGCTGGAGCTTGGGGAACATGGTCCGACCCCACACGTGGACGAGGGCCCTCAGCCGGGGGCCCTCGTCGTCGCCCGGGTCGAACTCGGGGCGCGCGATCGCCCCCAGCAGCCGCTTGGGCGTCAGCGCCAGCTGATCGAGGGTGGGCTCCCAGCCTGCGCGGGGAAAGGGGAGGTTCCTGACGAGCGCCTTGCTCGCCAGGTCGATCGCGGCCCAGTGCTCGATCGTGCCCACGTGGAGGCGGCCCTCGCCTTCCCAGAGCAAGCCGGGCTGACAGATCTCGCGACCCTCCCCGGAGAGCTGCAGCTCGCCGAGCAGGCGCCCGTCCCGCGCGGCGCTCCAGCGCACTCGTCCGAAGCTCTCGGCCTCGGCGAGGAGTGAGCCGTCGGGCGAGAAGGCGAGCCGCCGCTGGCAGTAGTCCTCGCTGCGGCGCGCCTGACGCCACACCAACTTGCCCTCCTGGTAGCCGCGCAGGTCGGCCAAGGTCGCGATCACGATCCGGCCGCTGGGGGCGTGGGCCGCCGCCGCGAGCGCGCCTGCGGGCAGGCGTTCGAGCAGCACTTCGGGCTGCCAGCGCGGCGCTGAGAGCTGGACCACCTGGGCACGCTCGCCGGCGCGGACCAGGGCCAGGACGCGCTCTGAACTCCGCGTCAGGAGCCGCTCTAGCCGCGGACGCGAGCGGGAAGCGCGGACGGGGCTGCTGGGGCCCGCCTTGGGCGGCGGCTCCCCGTAGCGGGGGACGGACGGCGAGGGCAAGAAGGGGTAGCGCTCGGGCGTGCGGCGCGGCGGCGGCAGCTCCGCGGAGAGGTCCCAGAGCAGCACGCTGCCGTCCTCGCTGGCGCTCGCGAGCACCTGCTCACTCGCCAGGGCCAAGTCCCGCACGGCGCCGCTGTGGCCACTCAGGGCGTGCCGTTCTTTCAGCGTCGCGAAGCCATGCAGGCGCAGGCGCTCCCCGCCGATCGCCAGGAGGCGTCCGGCGCGCAGCAGCGGGACGCGGGCGTATCTCTGGTCGATATCGAGCGCGGCCTCGAGGGGCGCGGTCCGATCGACCAGGTCGTAGCGCGTGCAGACCTGGGGCCGGAGGCCGTAGAGGTGACCTCCCTCCGGGGACCAGGCCAGCCCCAGCGCCCAAGGGGCGTACTCCTTCTTGCCCAGTCGGCGTGGCTCGCCGGGGCGCGCGAGGTCGAAGATCGTGAAGGGGTGGCCGCGTTGACTCGCCACCGCCAGCGCCTTGCCGTCGGGCGAGAAGGCGAGGTCGATCGGGTCGTCGAGCCCCTCGAGCTTGGCCACCCGGCGGCCCTCAGTCAGCGTCCACACCCGCACCGCGTCGGACTCGCTGTGAGCGACGAGGGCGCCGTCCGGCGAGATCGCGAGCGCGGTCGGCGAGCCTTCGCAGGCCTGTTTGCGCAGCAGCTTGGCGTGGAGCCGCCCCTCGCTGGAGCTCAGGCTCCACACCTCGACTTCGCTCCCCGCCTTGGCGCACACCAGGCGCCCGCCGTCGGGGCTGAAGGCCAAGGACGAGATCTTCCCTGGCCAGTCTTCGGCGCTGGGGTCGCCGGCTTCGGTCGCCCACGCGCCCAGGAGATGGCCGGTCCGCCAGCGCCAGACACGGATCCAGCCCTGTTCGTCCCCGGCAGCCAGGAGCTCGCCCGCGACGGCCAGGGCGGCCAAGGGGGCTTGGCGGGGACCTCCGATCCGCTCGCCGGAGGCGAGGTCATAGGCCTCGAGCCGAGTGCCAAGGAGGTAGACGCGCGAGCCATCGGGAGAGAGCCGAAGCGGCGGTGAGTCCTTGCGCGGCTCGCGGATCACCTGCGGACGTCGGGTCCCTAGCTCCCAGCGGACGATCCGCTTCAGGTCGTCTACGCCCAGCATGGCGTCGCCGCGCTGGATCAGCTGCTCGACCCGGACGAAGTCCCGGCTGGTGATCGACGCTCCGTCGCGAAGATCGATCACGTAGCGCCAGCGCCGACCCAGGTCGGCGATCAACCAGGGCCCGACCACCTCCAGCGAGCGCACCCTGCGGGCGCGCGATTGGAGCGGAAAGCGCTGCAGAAGCGCTCCCTTCGGGCCGTAGACCCGGATCTCCCAGCGCGGCGCTGGCTCCTGCCAGCCCTCCTGGAGGCGCTCCTGTTGGGTGGGCTCCGGCGTCAGCTGCGCGACGAGCACGGTCCGCTCGCCCATGCGAAGCGCGGCCGCGCTCGCGCGGGTGGAGCCGCCCAGCGCGAGGGCGGGCAGGTCCTCCAGCGCGAGGCGCCCTCCGCTGGGGAGCGCGAGCTCTGCCCGCTGGCGTCGGCCCTTGGCTGAGAAGGTCTGTCGCAGGGGCTGGGGGTCGGCGAGGTCCCTGCGCTTGCCCTCGAGGTCCCACGCCAGCTCGCCCCAGCGAACCCCCTCTGCGTCCAGGCTGAGCCGTCCGCGATGCCCGACGGGGGCGTCCTCGATTCGCAGGAGGCGGCGCCCCGTCGCGAGGTCGAACACGAACACCAGCTGTGAGGGGTGGCTGAGGGTCGCGACCCTCCCCTCGGCGCAGACGACCTGACTGATCGAGAGGTGGATTCCCGCGAAGGTCCCCCCAGGGTGGGGGCGGACACGCCAGCGAAAGCGGCCGCTGCGCGCGTCGAAGGCGTAGAGCCAGTCCCCTCGAGTCGTGATGAGGAGGGTCTCTCCGCTGGCGTCGAAGTGGACGCTCTCGGGCCAAGCGTGGGTCGCAAAGGCCCGCGTCCCGAGGCGCCGCAGGGCGCCAGGCGGGACGTCGCTGCTGACCGGGGCCTGTCCGTAGGCAATGGGGCAGAGGAGCAGGGCCAGGGCGATCACGATCAGAGGGAGCTTCATGGGATCTGGACTCTACGTCGAGCGGTCAGGCTCCGTGGCGACCTGATTCAGACACCGGGTCGACTGAGTCTTCCCCGCCCAGCGAGGTGCTCGATGTCCGAGCGCATTTCATGTCGCCGCAGGCGACGAGGCCCGCGAAGCGGGCCACCGAAAATCCGCCGATGAAGCGCAAATCGAACCGGTGAGCTGAGAAGAGTTGGGGCAAACCCCAGCTCTCTCTACGTTTACGCGCAGGCGCGTCGGTTGCGGACAGGTGTGGCTCACGGGAGCGCCCTATGAGTCGCAACGTCGGAACGGTCTTCGCCCAGCTCAGCCTGCTCATCCTGCTCGGGGCGGGCACAGCCCAGGCCCAGGATCGCTCGATCGCGACGCTCAAGCGGCGGGCCCTGCGCTCGGCCGTGTCGGGCATGGACCGGGCCAACGACCCCAACAACGACATTCGCTACGACGGCCAGCCCGGGGGGACCCAGAAAATGGGCTTCCTGAACCGGCTCTACTTCGAGCACAAGGGCGACTACCAGTTCGTGCTCCGCGACGGGCGGACGCCTTCGAGCGCGGTGGACGCGATCTTCCGCGGCCCGACCCGGCTGGAGTGCAACTCGATGATGATCGCGATCGAGTATCGCGCGATCAAGTCCGCGATCGGGCGCGAGCGCTTCAACCGCGCCTTCAAGGGCCCCGTGCGCAAGGTCAAGATCATCATGGCCGCCGCCAAGCGCGACGACGTCCTCGGCCCCTACCTGAAGACGATCGAGGACCCGACCGAGGCCAAGGTCGAGCCCGGCGACTGGGTCTACTTCGCCAACCACTCCTCCTACTTGGACAAGCACCCCGCCGGCGCCTGGCAGGGCGAGAACGCCCTCTGCGTGGGCAAGAACGCCGCGGGTCAGCTGGTCTACTCCGGCTTCGGCGTGAGCAAGGTCACCGCCCACGAGATGAACCTCGAGCTGAAGCGGGCCTACAACGCCCCCCGCACGAGCCAGGACGAGGCCACCGCCTGGCGCGACCTGAGCGCGGCGGACAAGCAGCGCGTGACCTGGATGAAGGACCACTCGATCGTGGTCGCGGCCGACGAGGACGCGGCGATCGCCAAGGCCGAGGCCGGCCTGAACCTCTCGATCGACGAGTTCGACTACACCCTGATCGACGACACGCCGGGCGCGACCTTGATCCTGGTCGAGTGGGCGCCGCTGCAGGAGCAGTTCCCGCTCGAGATCGAGCTCAGCGAGGTCGAGGGCCTCGTGCAGTGCTTCCGGCTCGACTTCAAGAAGCTGCAGCGCCTCGGCGCGCCGGACGAGGCTGCCCCTCAGCCCGTCCTGACCGGCTCGCCGGGCGCGCCCACGGTCGGGATTGCGGGTCGCCTCGGCGACTGATCCTCCGGCGACCGATCCTCCGGCGACTGGCCGACCAGGTAGACGATGTCGCGCAGGTTGTGCGAGGCCCGCGGGTCGGGGCGCTGCCAGAAGCGGCCGTCCTGCAGCAAGCGCGCTACGCCGGGCAGCCAGAGCGCGAGCTGCGCGAGCCCCAGCAGCCCCGCCGCGAGCCCGCCCGGGACCGGCGCGACGAAGGGCAGCAAGAGCAGCCCCGGGTAGAGGATCCGCGGCACCCAGCGGTCCTCGGTCGTGCGCCGGGTCCGGTCGGCGTTGCCCTCGAACCAGGCCAGCCGGACCTGGTCGTTCATGATCCAGAGGCTGAACAGGAAGGGCAGGGTCCAGAGCCCGTTGGCCAAGTAGATCCCCATGTAGATCACGTAGGAGAGCTTGCAGCCCCACGAGGTCCAGGGCGCCGGCCGCGTCCAGTCGAGGCGCTCTCCGCGGGTCAGCACCAGGGCGGCCGTGATCAGGTAGCCGGGTCCCCACCAGGCGAAGAGCAGGCTCGAGAGCACGTCGCCGGCCCGCAGGGCCAGCACGAAGCCCGCCGTGTGCAGCAGCTGGAGGGGGAGGCCGGGCAGCTCGGTCAGGATCGTGTGGTTCGACATGGACACCTCCCGCCCGCTCCAGCGCAGGAGCACCTTGGCGAGGGTCCAGAGCGCGAAGGCGGCGGTCCAGGCCACCAGGAGGCCGGACCAGGCGTCGAGCGTGCGGTAGATCGAAGGGTCGAACATGGCCCCATTCTCGCACCCGCGACTTCGTCGCCAACGAAACCGTTCTTCCAGCCTCGATAGGCAGGGCTAAAGAACTGAACACGCCCGAAAAGAGCTCGACCACCGCGCGCGGGGGTGGCGGAGGTCCGTGGTAGGTTCGGTTCCCTTCGCCAGCAGGAGCAGTCTGTGGAGCCTGAGTTCATCCGCGTTTCGGGGGCGCGCGAGCACAACCTCAAGGGGATCTCGGTCGAGGTGCCCAAGAAGCAGCTCGTGGTGTTCACCGGGCCTTCGGGCTCGGGCAAGTCCTCGATGGCGATCGACACGATCTACGCCGAGGGTCGCCGGCGCTTCGTCGAGAGCCTCTCGGCCTACGCGCGCCAGTTCCTCGGTCAAAAGGAGAAGCCCCGCTACGACAAGATCAGCGGCCTCTCCCCCTCGATCGCGGTCGAGCAGAAGGCCGCCTCGGTCAACCCGCGCTCGACCGTCGGCACGATCACCGAGATCCACGACTACCTGCGCGTGCTCTACGCCCGGGTCGGCACCCAGTTCTGTCACGAGTGCGGCGAGGCCGTCGAGGCCCAGACCGCGCAGCAGATCGTGAAGCGGATCGAGAGCCTGCCCGAGGGGACCAAGGCGATCGTGCTCGCCCCGCGGATCGTGAACCGCAAGGGCGAGTTCCGCGACGAGCTGGCCCTGCTGCGCAAGCAGGGCCTGGCGCGCGTGCGCCTCAACGGCGAGATCCAGTCCCTCGACAGCATGGCCAAGCTCGACAAGCGGAAGAAGAACACCCTCGAGGCGGTGATCGACCGGCTCGTGATCCGGGCCGGCCAGACCGCCCGCGTGACCGACTCGGTCGAGACGGCGCTGCGCCTGGGCGAGGGGCGCCTGACGCTCCTGCTCCCCGCTGACGAGAGCGAGCGGATCTTCTCCGAGCGCCTGGCCTGCGAGCCTTGCGGGATCAGCTTCCCCGACCTGACCCCGCAGTCCTTCTCCTACAACTCACCCCAGGGGCTCTGCCCCGAGTGCAACGGCCTGGGCCACACCCTCGACATGGACCCCTCGCTGGTCGTGCCCGACCCGACCAAGAGCATCGTCGAAGGCGCGGTCACGAGCTGGCCCAAGGACTCGCTGGCCGAGGGGCGCGGCTGGACGGCCTGCGTGGTGCGCAGCCTGGCCGACCTGCTCGAGTTCGAGCTCGAGACCCCCTGGCAGGACCTGCCGGCGGACGTGCGCGACAAGATCCTGCACGGCCTGCCGCGCGGGCAGAAGCTGCGCGTGCGCTGGCGGCGCGGGCGCGTGTTCAACACCCGCTGGGAGGGCGTCCTCCCGCAGATGAAGCGGCGCCTGCTCGAGACGCGCTCCGAGGAGCGTCAGCAGTACTACGCGCAGTTCCACAGCTACCGGGCCTGCAACGGCTGCGGCGGCGGGCGGCTGCGCCCCGAGAGCATGGCGGTCAAGGTCCGCGACCGCGACATCCACTCGGTGTGCGACGTGAGCGTGGCCGAGACGGCGGCCTTCGTCGACGAGCTGCGCGAAGGCCTCGTCGATCAGGAGCAGCAGATCGCGAGCGAGCTGCTCAAGGAGATCCGCGCGCGGCTGAAGTTCCTCGAGGACGTCGGCCTGGACTACCTCTCGCTCAGCCGGCCCGGGCCTTCGCTCTCGGGCGGCGAGTCCCAGCGGATCCAGCTGGCCAGCCAGATCGGGAGCGAGCTCTCGGGCGTGGTCTACGTGCTCGACGAGCCCTCGATCGGGCTGCACAGCCGCGACGCCAACAAGCTGGTCTCGACCCTCGAGCACCTGCGCGACAAGGGCAACACGATCGTGGTCGTCGAGCACGACCGCGACACGATCGAGCGCGCCGACTGGGTGATCGACTTCGGCCCCGGCGCCGGGCGGCACGGCGGCGAGGTGACCGCCGCGGGCACCCCCGACGCGCTGGCGAAGGACCCCAACTCGCTCACGGGCCTCTACCTCTGCGGCAAGGAGACGATCGAGGTCCCCGCGGCGCGCCGCGCGCCGGCCGAGGAGCACGAGATCGTGGTCTACGGGGCCGCGGCCAACAACCTGAAGGGGATCGACGTCACCTTCCCGCTCGGGCTTTTGACCTGCGTGACCGGCGTCTCGGGCGCGGGCAAGTCGAGCCTCGTCAACCAGATCCTCCTGCCGGGCCTCGAGCGGCACCTGCACAAGAAGGCGACCCAGGTCGGCGAGCACAGGTCGATCGAGGGCTACGAGCGGATCGACAAGGTGATCGCGATCGACCAGCAGCCGATCGGGCGCACGCCGCGGAGCAACCCGGCGACCTACGTGAAGCTCTTCGACCTGATCCGCGACTTCTACGCCAACCTGCCCGAGTCGAAGGTCTACGGGTTCAAGAAGGGGCGCTTCTCGTTCAACGTCAAGGGAGGACGCTGCGAGGGCTGCCAGGGCTCGGGGGTCAAGCAGATCGAGATGCACTTCCTGGCCGACGTGTTCGTCACCTGCCAGGACTGCGAGGGCAAGCGCTTCAACGACGCGACCCTGCGCGTGACTTACCAGGGCAACTCGATCGCCGACGTGCTGAACATGAGCGTCAGCGAGGCGATCGAGCTCTTCGCCAACCACCCCAAGATCCTCCGCTTCCTGCAGACGCTCGAGGACGTGGGCCTGGGCTACGTGGCCCTGGGTCAGCCCTCCCCGACCCTCTCGGGCGGCGAGGCCCAGCGCGTCAAGCTGGCGCGCGAGCTGGGCAAGCGCTCGACGGGGCGCACGCTCTACGTGCTCGACGAGCCCTCGACCGGTCTGCACTTCGACGACATCAAGAAGCTCCTCGCCGTCCTCGACCGCCTCGTCGACGCGGGCAACACGGTGCTCGTGATCGAGCACAACCTCGACATCGTCAAGACGGCCGACCACGTGATCGACATTGGCCCCGAGGGCGGCTCGGGCGGCGGCGAGCTGATCGCCACCGGCACCCCCGAGGAGGTGGCCGCCTGCGAGGCCAGCCACACCGGGCGCTTCCTGCTCCCGCTCCTCGAGGACGCCGCCGAGCGCGGCGAAGTCGTCGACCCAGAGGCCGCGCGCGAGATCGCGGTCAAGCTCCCCGTCGGGCGAGGCGAGCTGCGCCGCGCCATGGCGGAGCGCCGCGCCGAGCTGAAGGCCGAGCGCAAGGCCAAGGAGAAGGCGGCCAAGGCGGCCAAGAAGAAGACGAAGAAGAAAAAGACCGCTGCTAAAAAGAAGACGACGGCCAAGAAGAAGACCGCCGCCAAAAAGAAGACGACGGCCAAGAAGAAGACCGCCAAGAAGACGGCGAAGAAGAAGACCGCCAACAAGACGACCAAGGCGGCCAAGAAGAAGAGCGGCAAGAAGAAGACCGCCAAGAAGAAGACCGCCAAGAAGAAGACCGCCAAGAAGAAGACCGCCAAGAAGAAGAAACAGCTGGTGGGTAGCCAGAGGTGAGCAGTCTGTTCCGCGAAGCGGAGGACCCTGAGCGCCTGAGCGGGACGGTGGCGCGGGAGATCTATCGCAACGCGGCGGGCACCTTCGCGGTCGTCAAGGTCGAGACGGCCGAGGGCTACGAGGCCACGATCACGGGGCCCCTGCCGCCGGTCGGCCCCGGCGAGCGCCTCGAGGCAGAGGGGGCGTGGGTCAGCGACCCGCGCCACGGGCGCCAGTTCAAGGCGAACCTCGTCCAGCTCAAGCCGCCCGACTCGCGCGAGTCGATCGAGCGCTACCTGGGCAGCGGCTCGGTCGAGGGGATCGGCCCCGAGCTGGCCAAGCGGATCGTCGACAAGTTTGGCGCGACCACGATCGAGGTCCTCGACGCCGAGCCCGCGCGCCTGCGCGAGGTCAAGGGGATCGGCAAGGTCAAGCAGGAGAAGATCGTCAGCAGCTGGCAGGCCCAGCGGGCGACCCGCGACCTGATGCTCTTCCTGCGCGGCCACGGGCTGGGCCCGGTGCTGGCCCAGCGGGTCGTGACGCGCTTCGGCGCCGACGCGCGGCGGGTGCTCGAGGAGGACCCCTACCTGCTCGGGCGCGAGGTCGAGGGCGCAGGCTTCCTGACCGCCGACCGGCTGGCGCGCGCGCTGGGCTTCGCCC
>CALDQK010001148.1 GCA_937911525.1 uncultured bacterium | reverse complement strand
GGACGTGGACGCGATCGCCGCGCTCGGCGCGGCGGCGGCGCTGGTCAGCGCCGGGACGCTCTGCGACCCGGCGGCGCTGCGGGAGCGGCGCGACGCCTTCGAGGCCGCGCTGCTCGAGCGGGTCGAGGGGCTGGTGGTGCTCGCGCAGGAGGCCGAGCGCCTGCCCCAGACGACCCTGGCCCTGGTCCCCGGCGGCGAGGGCGAGGCCCTGCTGGCGGGGCTCGACCTGGCCGGGGTCTACGCCTCGACGGGGTCTGCCTGTGCCTCGGGGGCGCGCAAGCCGAGCCACGTGCTGGCGGCCATGGGCGTGGACCCCCAGGCTGCGCGCGGGCGGCTGCGCTTCTCGGCCGGACCCGACACCACGGCGGCCGAGCTGAGCCGGGCGGCCGAGCTCCTGGCCGGCCTGGTGTGAGCCTCCAGGCGCGATATGAGTCCCTCGGCGTGATCGCCCGGGGAAACATGGGCGTCGTCTACCGCGCGCGAGACCGGCAGCTGGGTCGCCTGGTCGCCTTGAAGCGAATCCTCGGCGGCGAGAGCGCCGAGGACCGCGCCCGCTTCCTGCGCGAGGCCGAGGCCATGGCGCGGCTGAGCCACCCCCACGTGGTCGCGGTCCACGCCTACGGCGAGGAGGAGGGGCTGCCCTGGCTGGCGCTGGAGCTCGTCGAGGGCGAGACCCTCGAGGAGCTCGTCGCCCGCGCGGGGCCCTTCGACGCCGAGCGCGCGCTGGCCCTGGGTGAGGGGCTGGCCGACGCCCTCGAGCACGCGCACGCGGCGGGGGTGCTCCACCGCGACGTCAAGCCGGCGAACGTGCTCGTGCGCGAGGGGCACCCCTACCTGGTCGACTTCGGCCTGGCGCGCCTGGTCGATCGCGAGTCGCGCCTGACCGCGACCCAGGACCTGGTCGGCACACCGGCCTACATGGCGCCCGAGCAGGCCCTCGGCCAGCGCGATCGAGTCGGCCCGGCGAGCGACGTCTACGGCCTGGCCGCGACGCTCTACTTCGTCCTCAGCGGGCGGGCGCCCCTGGTCGGGGCCGGCATGCTCGACACCCTGCGCAAGATCACCGACGAGGTCCCGCAGCCGCTGCAGAGCGGCGACCCGCGCCTGGACGCGCTGGTGGCGCGCTGCCTGGCGAAGGACCCGCGCGAGCGCTGCGCCAGCGCGGGCGAGCTGCGCGACGCCCTGCGCGGAGTCGCGGCCGGGCCCGAGGCGCCCGCGCCGCGGCGCCGCCCGCTCGGCCCCTGGCTGGGGCTGGTCGCTCTGGGCCTGCTCCTGGGCGTCGCGCTCGGGGGCGTGGCCCTGCGGCTGAGCGGGGACGACGAGGCGCCAGCGCCGCCTCCCCCTCCCAGCCCCGCGCCGGCGCTCGCGGAGCGCGAGCGCTCCCCCGCCCCCGCCCCGGGCGGGGACGCGGAGGCCGAGCTCGAGCGTCTGGTCTCGCGGCTCGCGGCCACCCCCTCGCCGACCCCGGCGCTCGAGGAGCGGCTGGGGGCCAAGCCGGCGCCCCCGCTCCCGGCGGACGCGCGCTCCGCCGCCGACCTGGTGCGCGCCTTGGCGGAGGCGCTGCAGCCCCGCGCCGCGCTCGAGCTCCTGCGGGCCGCGGAGGCGCGCTGGCCCGAGGAGCCCGAGCTGAAGGTGTGGACGCGGGCCTGGCTGCTGGCGCGGCTGGGGGGCGTCCAGGAGGCGGCGCGCCTGTTCCAGTCGGCGCTCGAGCTCGACCCGAGCCGGGCGCGCGCTCTGCGCAACCTGGCCCGCGACGCGCAGCCGCGTCCCTTCGGCTCCGACCTGCTCGACCTGGCCCAGCGCTACACCGACCCGCGGCCGCCGCTGAGCGGGCGCTGGACGCCGTGGCTGGGCGGGCGCTGGCTGAGCGAGCCCGGGCGGCTCGTCGCGCGCGGCGCGGGGTTTGGGACCTACAACCTGGCCGTGGCCCTCGACGAGCGCGCCCCCTTCGCGCCGCGCGAGGTCTCGGTCGACCTGCTGCTCAACCCGCCCGAGACGCCGCCCGGGCCCGAGCGCGGCTACGCCGGCCTCCTCCTGGGCGGGCGCACGGATCGCGACTTCTTCTGCCTGTTCGTCGTCCGCAGCCCGGGCGGCTGGCCCCCCGGGCGCAGCTTCGACGCGGCTCGCCGCAGCCAGGGCGGGGTCTATCCGCTCTTCTTGCGCATGACCTGTCAGCGCGGGGACGAGTGGCTGTTTCCGATCCCCTTCGTGGAGCTGCCCCCGCAGCGGGCGCGCTGGATCCGGCTGCGCGCGCGGATCGAGGGCTCGCGCCTCGAGGTGTGGGTCGGAGAGGAGCGCGTGGTCGCGGGGCTCGACCTCGGGCGTCCGCTGGTGGGGCGCTTCGGGGTCATGAAGTTCTACGACGCCCCGATCCACTACCGCGGCTGGCGCGTCCGCTAGCTCAGGCCGACTTGGCCTCGGCCGGCTCGCTGGGCTCGAAGTAGCGCAGGTAGAGCTGGCGCACCTCGGCCATGTGCTGCTCGAGGGAGTCCTTGCTCCAGTCCTTGGTCGGGATCGGCGGGTGGACCTCGACCTCGATCGTCCCGGGGACGAGGCGCCCCCCCTTGGCGAGGCGGTCGACGCCGCCCTTGATCACGACCGGCACCAGGGGCGCGCCGCTGCGAATGGCCGAGACGAAGGGCCCCTTCTTGAAGGGCAGCAGCTTGCCGTGCCGGCTGCGGGTCCCCTCGGGCGCCACGATCGTGCAGTGGGTCCCAGCCTGCAGCTTCTCGATCACGTCGTCCCACACCGAGAGCCCGTGCTCGAGCTTCTGGCGGCGGATCATGGGGTGCCCGCCCAGGAGCCAGATCCAGCCGAGGAAGGGGACCCGGGCCAGCTCGCGCTTGCCGAACACGAGGCAGTTGCGGGGCGCGTAGCAGGCGTTGACGAAGAAGTCGAGCTGGTTGGCGTGGTTGAACAGGTAGATCGCGGGCAGGTGGCCGAGGTTCTCCTTGCCGGTCACAACCAGCTTGATCCCGCAGGCCCAGAGCACGCCGCGGCTCCAGATCCGCGAGTAGATGCGCGAGACGTTGATCCGCCAGGTGTGGCTGAACCCGCCCAGCACGATCAGGGGGAAGGCCACGGTGAAGAGCGCGATCATGAGGAACACGCCTACGCTGACTGCCCACGCCTTTCGCATTCGCCGCTCGCCTCCGGGTGAGGAATCCTAAGGAGGAGCAGCGCCTCGCGACAGCTTCGTGCCCGGGTGAGGAGCTGTCGCAGTCAGCGATAGCTCCCTCTGGCTCGCGTGTGTGAAGAAGGAAAGCAGGAAAGCAGGAAGAATGCAGACGCCAGTTCGAAGGCGCAGTCTCCTTCCTGCTTTCCTGCTTTCTTGCTTTCCTTCTTCGTATCTCCGGAACGCGAAGGAGCTGTCGCGCTCAGCGACAGCTCCTCTGCATGTCTCACTCGGGCACGTCTCACTCGGGAACGGGAACGGGCACGAAGGATTTCCTGATCAGCTGTCGGCCGGGTTGTAGATCGCCACCTCGAGCGACGCGTCCCAGCTCTCTTCCTTATCGCTGAAGTCGAGCTTGAGGATCCGCTTGACCCGCGCGCCCGGCCACTGCTCTTCGAGCCGGACCAGGAACTGGATCAGGGGCTCGACGCGAATGTTGTCGAACTGGAGCCGGAAGGTCGCTTCCTTGGTGCGGGAGCGGGGGTCCTCGCGGACGCCCTGGCTGGTGATCCGCCCCTGGAGCGCGCCCGCGAGGCCGCGGCGCTGAGCCTCGTTCAGGCAGAGCGCCTTGAACTCGGTCGTGGTGCCCTGCTTGCCGTGCAGCTTGTTGGTCCGCTCGCGGGCGACCCACTCGCGGAACTGGTCGTCGAGGGCGATCGTCTCCATGTTGCTCAAGGCTCGCACCGAGCCGCGCAGCTTGAGGGACTCCTTCTTCAGCTTGCTCTTGTTGAGCAAGGCGAAGCCGCCCACGATCAGGGTCAAGAGGCCCATCACGTAGATGAAGAAGGTCAGGACGTCGAATTCTTCCTGCTTCGCCATTAGCGCGCCGGCTCCTCGGGCTCCTTGATCGTGATCTCGAAGTCGAAGCGGAACCCGCCTCCTCCCTTGAGGGGGTTGGTCTTGCGCGTCGAGCCTGCCAGCATTTCGTTGCCGCGGAACTCCTGCTCGAGGGCCACGCCGCCGCCGCTGCCCGTGGTGTGGCAGGTGAAGCGGCTCCGTCCGGTCGGCTTGGGGTCGACGTAGACCCGCATCACCTTGATCCCCCAGTTGCCGGGGACCTTGGCCTTCGCCTGGGCGAACTGGCGCAGGATCTCGAGCGCGCTCAGGTTCGAGCCGCCGCCGCCCGGGCCCGCCGCGCCGTACTTCTTGGCGAGCTCCTCCTGCTGCTTCTCGAGCGCGTAGGGGAAGTTGGTCCCGCGGATCGGCAGCTCCTCGTAGGGCGGCGCGTTGGGGTCGTCGCTCGTGCTCGGGAAGAGGACCGTGTAGAGGTTCTTCTGCATGCCCTTGACGGCTTCGTTGCGGCGGCGCTTCTCGCCGAGCTCCTGCTTGAGGCCGTAGGCGTAGAGGAAGGTCAGCGCGAAGAGCAGGGTCAGGAGCGAGGCGAGCCCCTTCTTGATCTGGCTGAAGGTGCCCTTGTAGCCGAACTCCTCCTGGCGGAAGTCCATGCCGGCGTGGTCGATCCCGAGCCCCTTGAGCGCGAGCCCGACCGCCGTCACGCCCTCCATCGAGACGCTGCCCTTGCCGAGCCCGCTCTTGCCGCCCAGGGGGCCGCCGATGTCGATCCGCCGCGCCTCGATCTCGAAGTGCTCGCTGAACACCTCTTCGATCCCGTCCAGGACGCAGCTGGCGCCGGTCAGGCAGATCAGGTCGACGTCCCGGCTCATTTGGACGGCCGCCACCGAGCGGTCGACCTCCATGAACACGCGGTGGAGGATGCTCTCGCGCTCGGTCTCGGTGATCCCCGAGTCCTCGAGCGAGAAGGCCTCGTCGTCGCCCTCGTCGAGGATCACGACCGGCAGGCGCGCGCTCTCGTCGGCCGCGGTGTCGTAGATCTCCGACTCGCCGCCGCCCGGCCCGCCGATTCGCTTCGGCTTGACCGCGTCGAGGCGCATCGAGCCCAGGCGCATCCGGATCGCGCGCGCCAGGCGCAGCTTGCCGTCTTCGACGACCCCCAGCTTGAGCGTGTCCGCCTTGAGCTCGAGGATCAGCGCGGCGCCGACGTCGTCGAAGGTGCCCAGGTGGGCGTAGGTGTTGTAGAGCGCGGCGATGTCGAGGTCGATCGCGAGCGGGTCGACCGCGACCTCCTCGAGCATCTCGAGGCGGCGCGCGACGTGGGACTTCTTGATCCCGGCGACGAGCAGCTTCGACTTGCTCTCGAGCTCGGAGAACTTGGTGTAGTCGATGATCAGGTCGTCGATCGAGAGCGAGGTGAAGTAGTTCTCGGCCTGATACTTGACCGTCTTGCGGATCTTGTCGTCGTCGAGGAAGGGGACCACGATCTCGCGCAGCATGCAGTCCTGAGCGCGCACCGAGGCGGTCACCGCGTTCTTGGGCGCCTTGGCCTCCTTGAAGGCCTCGGTCAGGACCGAGATGATGTCGTCCTCGGTCTCGCCCTTCTTGGCGTCGATCTTGCGGTGGACGAAGCTCTTGAGCGCGGCCTTCGAGGAGTTGCCGTCCACGACCGCGACCTTGATCGAGCTACCCGTCAGCTCCAGACCCACAGAGATCATGACTGCGCCTCCGAGAGGAGGACGCCCGCGAAGCAGGGCGGGTTCAGCGGCTTCAGCACTGGGCCCTTCACTGGGACGCCCTCACCAGCCGGATCGTGTCCGACTGCCCGCTGGGGCTCTTGACCTGCAGGATCGCGTTCTCGCCGTCCGCGTCGATCTTCTCGACGGTGAAGCCGTCGAGGTCGCCGCCCTGCTTGATCATCTTCTGGCTGCGTGAGCCCTTCTGCTCCACGATCGCGGTGTTGCGATCGGGGCTCGAGGGGTGTCGGTAGACCGTCACGAGGCGGTAGCGCGTCGCCAGCCCGACCGCGGTCGGCTGCGGGCGCGCGACGGGCTGAGGGCGCGCCACGGGCTTGGGCGGCGGCTTGGGGCGGTCGAGCTGGAGCCACACCGCGCGGTAAGCGTTGATCTCGCTCTTGGGGCCGCCCGAGTCCTGGATCTCGTAGGCGACGGGGTCGAACTTCTCGTTCGGCGTCTCCTCCGGCGGGAAGGGCGCGCCCTTGACGATCTTGAACGCCAGCAGCCCGATCATGACCACCACGCTCAAGTTCCCGAGCGCGATCAGGAGCCGCAGCCGGGCCGCGTTCACTCCGGCACCTCCTCGATCAGGAGGGCTCGCACCTCGTCCGTGTCGCTGCGCACCACCACCATGCGATAAATGGAGCGCACGTCAGAGTCCAGGCTCGCGGTGACCTTCACGAAATAGAGCTGGCTCCGCACGGCGAAGGCCTTCTCCAGCTCGAAGCTCTCTCCCTCGCCATCGGGCTGGCCTTCGCCGCTCTCACCGGAGCCTTGGCCGCCTCCCGAGCCGCTGCCTTGGCCTCCTTGGCCGCCTCCCTGGCCGTCGCCGCCCGAGTCCTTGGGCTTGGTGAAGATCGCCCCGAGCAGCTCGTGGATCTCGCTGCTCTCGAACTCCTTGACCTCCTTGAAGGGGGTGCCGCTCCAGGCGCGGCTGGCGCCCATGCCGCCGCCTTCGCCCTCGGCGGGCGCCGCGGGGGTCTCGCCCTCCTCGCCGCCGGCGGTCACCTTCTCGGGGTCGACCCGACGCTGGACGACCGCGTCCACGATCTCGTCGGCCTTCTCCCAGATGTTCTTGGGCTCCTTGGACTTGTCCTTCTCGGGCAGCACCGCCCACAGGACCTCGGGCAGGACCGTGTTGAGGTTGAGCGCCGGCACGTCCCAGGTCGTGACGTAGTAGGCCAGCCCGTCCACGGGCGGATCGGCCTTGGGGTCGCCGTAGAGGACCAGGCGGGGGATCCCGCCTCCCCCCGCGGGGGCAGGGGCGGCGCCGTCCTCGGCCGGCGCCGGGGCGGGGGCCGCGGGCTGGCCGGGGGCGCCGTCGGGCGCCATGAGCTGGTCGATCCCGAACAGGAAGCGCGGCGTGACCTCTTCCTCGCCCGGCTGGGTCTGGCTGACGAGGGGCTTGGCCTGCTCGGCGAGGGTCTGGACCTCGGCCACGATCTGCTCGGCGAGTCCGGCCGGGTCGCCCTCGATCCCGATCTTGCTGATCAGGCGCTCCAGGGCCTTCTTCGCCCACTCCTTGCGGTCTTCACGCACCAGCCAGGGGAGAGGGAAGCGCCGCTCGGCGTCCTCGGCTTCGATCTCGACGGTGACCTCGCCGACCTTGATCGAGCGCGCGGTCTCGGCCTCGGGGTCGAAGAGGATGTCGGCCAGGGTGTCTATGTCGCCCGCCGGCTCGCCGGTGGCGCGGTCCTCCTTGAAGAGGGCCTGCAGGATCGGCAGCGCGCCGCGCGCCGCGAACTCGAGGGCCGCGTCGTCTTCGGTGTTCTGGACGATCGCCCGCTCCACCTTGACCGAGAACGCGAACTGGACGACCAGCACCACCAGGATCGCGAGGACCAGCAGCGTCAGGAGCAGGGCTGCTCCACGCTCGCGGTCGCTGGCTTGGTTGTGGTGTAGATCGGTCGGCACGACGGTCGTCTCCCAGTGAGGACGCGCGGGCCCCTGGGGAGGTTTAGGCGCGGTCGTCTGTTGTATCCATATGTCGGTCAAGGGCTTCCGACATGTGAGACATCCGCACTTCGAGCGAGCGGGCCAGGTCGCTGAGGTCGGCGAGGGCCCGGACGGTGTCGCTCATGAACTTGAAGAAGAGGAAACAGAGGAGGCCGAGGAACACCCCGGTCACGATCGAGAAGGGAGCCCAGACGCCCGGCAGCTCGCCCCAAACTCCCAGCAGCACCCCCAGCCCGGAGCTGAGGATCGCCAACAGGAAGGCGAAGAAGAGCAGATAGACGGAGATGTCCTTGAGGCGTCGCGCGGCGAGGAGCGCGAGGTGGCCCCCGTGCACCTCGATCGGCGGCTGCCACCCCGACTCGCTGCTTCCACCCGAGCCAGGCCGCCGCGAGAGGGCGGTCAGGAAGCGCTGCCGCTCCCGCTCGGTCTCTTGTTCGTCGATCTCGGGCGGCACGAGCACGCCTCCTTGAGGCGCTAGCTTATCCCAGGTGGGTCCAAGCCGCCCACCTCCCACGGGAGGGAAGGTCGGCCCTGTCTCCCCTCCCTCCCGATTGTGACGACTGCGCCGCCATGTAGGTTGAGCGGCCTACCCGCGGAGTCCTCCTGAATCAGCACCAGCTCGTGATCGGCCTGTCGGGCGTCGCCGTGCTCGGCGTCGCCGCGCAGTGGTTCGCCTGGCGCCTCCGCTTCCCCTCGATCCTGCTCCTGCTAGGGATCGGGCTCCTGGTCGGGCCGGGCGCTGAGCTCGCCCTCGGTCACGCCCTGATCGACCCCGATGCGCTCTTCGGGCCGCTGCTCCTGCCGCTGACCTCGCTGGCCGTGGCCCTGATCCTCTACGAGGGCGGGCTCAGCTTGCGCCTGGGCGAGATCGCCGACGTCGAGCACGTGGTGCGTAACCTGTGCACGATCGGGGCCGCGGTGACCTGGCTGGGCGCGGCCGGCGCGGCCTGGTTGTGCGGGCTGCTCTCCCCGGGGCCCGCGCTCCTGCTGGGAGCGATCCTGGTCGTGACGGGGCCGACGGTGATCGTGCCCCTGCTCCGTCAGATCCGGATCCGCGGCCAGGCCGGCTCGCTGCTCAAGTGGGAGGGGATCGTCAGCGACCCCCTCGGCGCCTGCTTGGCCGTGCTGGTGTTCGAGGCGCTCCTGGCGGGCACGGTTCAGGCGGGCTTGGGGCACGCCGCGATCGGCTTCCTGCGGGCCGGCGCGGCGGGAGGGGTGCTGGGCTGCCTGGGCGCCGGGCTCCTGATCCTGCTCGAGCGCCGGCACTGGGTCCCGCACCACCTCGAGAACCCGGTCTCGCTCGCGATCGTGGTCGCCGTGTTCACCCTCAGCAACCTGGTCCAGGGCGAGAGCGGCTTGATCGCGACCACGGTCATGGGCTGCGTGGTCGGCAACGTGCTGAAGGAGGAGATCCACCCGATCACGGCCTTCAAGGAGAGCCTGCAGGTGCTCCTGATCGGCGGCCTGTTCGTGGTCCTCGCGGCGCGGCTCGACCTCGCCGACCTGAAGGCCGCCCTCGGCTGGGAGAGCCTGCTCTTCCTGGCGCTCCTGGTGTTCGTGGTCCGGCCGGCGGCGGTGTTCCTGGCGACGGTCGGCAGCGGGCTCCTGCTGCGGGAGCGGGCCTTCCTGGCGGGGATCGCCCCGCGCGGGATCGTGGCCGCGGCGGTGGTCAGCGTGTTCGGCGCTCGCCTGGCTCAGGCAGGACTCCCGGGCGCCGAGCGCCTCGTGCCCTTGGCCTTCCTGGTGATCCTCGCCACGGTGGCCTTCTACGGGCTGAGCGCCGGACCGCTCTCGCGCCTGCTCGACCTGCGCGAGCCGACCCCGACGGGGGTGATGCTCCTGGGAGCTCAGGACTGGGCGCGCGACCTGGCGGGGGTCCTGCGAGAGGCCGGCCTGGTGGTGCTCTTGATCGACACCAACCGCTACCGGGTCAAGCGCGCGCGCGAGGAGGGGCTGTGGGCCGTCCACGCCAACGCCCTCTCGGAGTTCGTCTCGGACGAGCTCGACCTGAGCGGGATCGGGACGCTGCTCACGCTGACCCCCAACGACGCCGTCAACACCCTGGCCGCGGCGCGCTTCGAGCACTCCTTCGGGCGGGCCAACGTGTTCCAGATCCAGCCCCAGGGCGGGGGCAGCCGGCACGACGTCGCGCCGCGCGCGCGCAGCCGCTACCTGCTCCAGGACGAGGCCGACCACGACTGGATCTCGCAGCGAGCCGCGCTGGGCTGGCGCTTCCGCGCTTGCCAGATTCGCGAAGGCTGCGGCCTGGCCAGCTGGCGCGAGACCCACGGCGCCCAGGTCGTCCCGGTCGGCAAGATCACCCTCGGCGGGCCCTTCGACGCCTGGACCAACACCCTGGAGCCCTCGCTGGCCGAGGGCGACGTGTTGATCGGCTTCGCCTCGCCCGAGACGTGGGAGGCCATGGACGCTGCCGCCGAGGAGGAGGAGGAGCCCGCCGACGAGGAGTCAGCCGCGGCCGCGGGCGAGGAGCCTGCGGGTGAGGAAGGTGAGGAAGCGGCGAGGGACACGCCCCCGAGCCAGGGCGAAGAGGGCTCCCAAGCGTAGGCTCGTGCGCGGGGGCGCCTTGGCGTGGCGAGTTAGAAGGAAGCCAGGAACAGAGGAAGCCAGGAAGTCGCGCAGGGCCTGCGAGGTCGACACGGACCAAGCGAGGCCCCTTCCTCTCGCTCCCGCTCTCGCCCGTTCTCGCTCGCGCTACACGAGTGACGCGCTCACCGACCCACCCGCCGCAGCCTTCCTATCTTCTTGTTTTCCTGCGTTCCTGCTTGAAACGCCGCGTCTACACGCCCTCGCCGAGCGAGGGCTCCACCGCCTGCGTTCCTGCTCAAGCGTAGGCTCGTGCGCGGGGGCGCCTTGGCGTGGCGAGTTAGAAGGAAGCCAGGAACAGAGGAAGCCAGGAAGTCGCGCAGGGCCTGCGAGGTCGACACGGACCAAGCGAGGCCCCTTCCTCTCGCTCCCGCTCTCGCCCGTTCTCGCTCGCGCTACACGAGTGACGCGCTCACCGACCCACCCGCCGCAGCCTTCCTATCTTCTTGTTTTCCTGCGTTCCTGCTTGAAACGCCGCGTCTACACGCCCTCGCCGAGCGAGGGCTCC
>CALDQK010001147.1 GCA_937911525.1 uncultured bacterium | reverse complement strand
GCCGCCTCGCCGTGGATCTCGGTGTTGCGGTAGGACCCCGGCGCCCAGAAGTTCTCGCCGCGCCCCAGGCGGTGATTCATGGCCTTCGCGATCAGGGAGTTCGCGTAGCAGAAGAAGCGCGGCAGGTGACTCTGCTGACCCTCCTGGTCGCGGGCGTCGGTGGCCACGACCTCGAAGTGGTTCGACATGGCCACCAGCGCGTGGATCTGGACCCGGTGGTAGCGCTCGTTGGCCACGGCCAGGCAGTAGCCGACGAGCTGGTTCGTCCACTCGCTCGGGGCGAGGAAGAAACACCGCCCCGCGCAGCGGCGGCTGATCGCGTGGGCCTGGTTGGGCAGGAGTCGGCGAGCGAGGCTCATTGCCCTGGCACGGGCAAAGAGGGGGCCAAGAGGGAGAGCGCTAAGTTCCATGGGGCCGGTGACGAGCGAACGGGCGTTCGTTTCGTCGCGGAGGTCGATGGGCAAGATCTGCCCGTCGGCCGTCGCCGAAGGGAGCCGGTGAAGCGTTGGCTAGACGCTGTCCACGTCGAGGGCGTAGTAACGCAGCGGCTCGGCCACGTTCTTCACCTTGCCCGTCCTGACCTCGGAGAAGCGCGCCTGCGGACACTCCCTTTCGATCAGCGCGCGCATCGGCTCCAGCACCAGGACCTCGTCTCGGACCGCGAGACCCTGCAGCCGGGCAGCGTTGTTCATGCCCGGCGAGAAGGCCGTGAAGTCGTGGTTGGGCCCGAAGGTCCCCACCGAGACCGGACAGTGATTGATCCCGATCGCCACGCCGAGGGGCTCGCCCGCAGCGACGATCTCCTGGATCGCCGGGCTCTGGGACTTGGGCAGCTCGTGCTTGGTCCAGCGAGAGATCTCGGCGGCCGCCCGGGCGCAGGCGTGCGCTCGCTCTGCAGGCGAGGCGTCATAGAAGGGCGGCCCGAAGAGACCGATCACGCAATCGCCGACCAGCTTGTCGAACACGCCGCCCTGCTCCCACAGGATCCGCACCGCCTCCCGCGAGAAGACCTCGATCAGCTCCCCGACCTTGGCCGGCTCCCCCAGGATCTGCTCGCTGAGTCGCGTGAAGCTGCTCACGTCGGCGTAGAGGATCGAGATCTCTGCAGCGCGAGGCGCGAGGAGCGAGCGCCAGTCGGGCTGATCGAGCAGCCGCACCACCACCGGCACTCCGAAGGTCCGGTGCAGCTCGCGGCCCGTGCGGCTGTAGTCCACGCAGCGCTTCTGGAGCACGTCGGCGAAGAGGTCGAACACGTCGCGCTCATAGGTCGTCAGCGCCCGCCGGCTCCCGACCACCACCTTGCCCACCGCCGTGCCGTCCGCCAGCCCGCCGATCAGCAGCGTCTCGAGGTAGTCCTCGTAGCCGAGTCGGCGCAGCAGCTCTTCGCTCTCGTCCTCGGCCGAGAGCGGATCGAGCTGCTCACCCGTGATTCGGCGGTGCTCGAGCTCGGCGTTGCGGATCAGGACCTCGCTCTGCGAAGCGCTCGCGGACTCGGCCAGGAGCGAGTCCAGCTCGCTGGCCACCCGCTCGCCCGTGGCGAACTCGAGCTCGGGACCGCGGAAGACCAGGTAGTGCACCGAGTCCTGCGTGTCCTCCTCGAGGTGGTAGATCACGATCAGGAGGTCGAAGCGGACCGTGTCGTCGATCCGCGCCACCGCCCGCCGCACGCCCTCGCTCACGATCGGGTGGCGGAGCTCCTCGTGGATCTCCCGCAGCAGGCGCTGCTTCTCCCGCGCGTTGCGGACCGCCGCCAGGTAGTCGTCGAGCTCCTCCGCCGCCACGTGCAAGAGCGCCTCGAGCTCGCTCGCCGGCGTCGGCGCGCTCGCGGGGACCAGCGCCGCCAGGGTCCCGAAGGTCCTCCCCGCCACGTCCAGCCGGCGAGCGAAGAGGGTCTCCCCCTCGAGCTCCAGCAAGGCGCCGTCCGCGCCCTCCTCGCCGACGAGCTGCTGCGCTCGCTCCACGAGGGCGTCGCTCGGCGCGGGCCCCTCGCTGAACACACAGGGCTCGAGCCCCTCGTCCAGGGTCTCCACCCAGGCCTGGGTCGCGCCCAGGACCTCCAGCAAGGCAGGCAGGCACCCGCCCAGAGCCTCGGGCAGGGGCACCCGCCGCACGCTCGCGGACTCGAGGGCGTCGTCGAGGCGGGCCTGGAACGCGAGGCGCCGCCGGAGGTGCTCTAGCTCGGTCTCTGGCATGGCGTCCAACTTAGCGGAAGGGGACGCCGCAGGGTCAGCGCGGGGAGACGGTCCCGCCCACGCTGTGGTCCTCCTGCTGGACCAGGCGCTTGACCACCTTCCCGCCCACGGGGTCGAGCACGCGCACTTCCTTGCGCTCCGCCAGCTCGAAGACCTGACCCGTGGTCGTGTCGAACACGACCGTGGCGCCGCTGGTGTGCGAGCGGAGCTGGTAGCGCCCCGGAGCCTGCTCGCGCGCGGCGCGCAGCTCGCTCAGCAGCTCCTGCGCCCAGGCGGGCTCGCGCTCGCGGGTGGCGCGGCGGTCCTGAGCGTCGGCGGGCCAGCCGACCGCCAGCGCGCCCAGTCCGGCGCAGAGAGCGAACGCGAGCCAAGGGTGATTCTTCATGAGAGGCCTCGTAGCAAGAGAGATGAGGTGGACGCGCGGAGCCGGCGCCGGGTTTAGCTCATTCGCCCAAACCCAGCGCGTATCGTGAAGGGCCGTGTCCTTCGACTGGTCTGCGAGCGACTCCGTCTTTCAACCCACCCAGGGGCCCCTCGAGAAGCTCGGGGTGGAGCGACTCGGTCCCTACGTGCTCGAGGGCCAGGTCGGCGCAGGCGGCATGGGCGTCGTCTACCGCGCGCGAGACACCAACCTCGACCGGCCCGTCGCGATCAAGCTCCTGATCGCCGGTCGCAGCGCCGGGCTCGCGCAGCGCAAGCGCATGCAGCGAGAGGCGCAGACCCTCGCGCGCCTGCGCCACCCCGGGCTGCTCGGCGTGCACGCCAGCGGCGAGGTCGAAGGCTGCCCCTACCTCGTCACCGAGTGGCTGGAAGGAGAGCCCCTCGACGAGCGGCTCAAGCGCGAGGGCGGGCTGCCGATCGACGAGGCCATCGAGATCACGCTCGCCGTCGGCCGCGCCGTCGCCCACGCCCACGAGCGCGGGATCCTCCACCGCGACATCAAGCCCAGCAACGTCGTCCAGGCCGGCGGCCGCGGGCCCGTCCTGATCGACTTCGGCCTCGCCACGGCGCACCTCGACCCGGGCCAGAGCCGCCTGACCAAGAGCGGCGCCTTCGCCGGGACCCCGGGCTACGCGCCGCCGGAGCAGATCACCAACGCGGCCAAGGTCGACGAGCGGGCCGACGTCTACTCCCTGGGGGCGACCCTCTACGCGCTCCTGAGCGGTGCCGGGCCCTTCTCGGAGGCCAGCAACATGGCCGAGCTCCTGGCGCGCGCCGCCGCCGGCAGCCAGCCCCCCGTGCGCCAGCGCCGCCCCGAGGTCCCGCCGGCCGTCGAGGCCGTGCTCCAGCGCGCCCTCGCCCCCGACCCCGGCGAGCGCTACATGAGCGTCGACGCGCTCGTCAGCGCCCTCGAGGAGGCCCGCCACGCCCCCGCCGCCGGCAGCAAGCGCTGGGTCGCGCTCCTGGGAGGCGCGGCGCTCCTCGCCCTCTCCTTCGCAGGCGGCGCGCTCGCATGGCACTTCGCGACGCGAACGCCTGAAACGGCA
>CALDQK010001146.1 GCA_937911525.1 uncultured bacterium | reverse complement strand
CGCCGAGCTCGCCCGCGAGCTCGCCCGCCCGGCCCGCCACCTCCGCCGCGCCCTCGAGCAGCTCGGCCTCGCGCATCGGCCCGCGCGCTTCCGCCTCCGGGGTCACCGCTTCGATCGCACGCGCGCCCGCGCCGTGGTCCTGCGTGGCGACCCGCGCATGCTCGTCGCTCGCGAGCGCGTCCGCCGGGCCGACCTCTTCATCGGCGTCGCCATCGACTGCTCGGGCTCCATGGGCTCGGGCGCCTGCATGGACAAGGCGCGCCGCTTCGGCGTCCTCCTCGCCGAGGCCGCCGCTGGCCTCGCGGGCGTCGACGTGCGCTTCGTCGGCTTCGAGGATCAGGTCCTCTGGGACGCGGGCTCGGCGAACCGCCCGGCGGTGGCGGCGCTCGAGCCCGGCGGCGGCAACAACGACGCGGCGGCGCTCTGGCACGTCGCCGAGCTCGCCCGGCGGAGCCGCCGGAGCGCGCGCCTGCTCGTGATGATCAGCGACGGGCTGCCGACCGAGTGCTCGACGACGGCCCTCCGCGGGCTCGTCCGGGAGCTCGAGGGGGAGGGCCTCGCCTGCGCCCAGGTCGCCGTCCGCGCCCTGGCGGAGCGCTGCTTCGATCACTACGTGGAGGTCCTCGAGCCGGACGTCGCGGTCGCGAGCCGGGCCTTCGGGGACATCGTCACGGGGCTCGTGGCGCGGACGCTCCGCGGCTGAGGGCGAGAGGGAGAGAGGACGGAGTCATGGCCAAGCTCGACGTCGACATGGTGAAGGTGGGGCAGGTGCGGGAGGCGACCTTCTTCCCGAACCCCCACGCGGACTCGCCCTTCCCGCTCCGCGCGACGCACCTCGACGGGCTCCGCGCCCCCAAGGTCGTGCTCACCGACGACGCGCGCATCCAGGCGGGCGTGCCCGTGATGGTGCGCGTCGAGGAGGTCACGAAGCCCAAGCGCGACGACCGCGGCATCATCCGCGTCGCCTACGCGCGCCCGGCCCCCTTCCGCCTCGAGGGCGTCTGGCTCGACCCGATGGTCGCGCGGAAGCTCCAGGTGCTCCTCGAGAGCGGCCTGAACATCCTCCTCGACGGCCCTCAGGGCTGCGGGAAGACCACCCTCGTGCGCGCCGTCTGCGACCAGCTCGGCATGCGCTTCGTCTTCTTCAACTGCGGCGCCGTCATCGAGGCGACCGACTTCTTCGCGACCATCCAGGTGCGCGCGAGCGAGAGCGGGGCGCCCGTCACGGACTTCGTGAAGACCGACGTCCTCGAGGCCCTCGAGGAGGCCCGCGAGACCCCCGACGAGCGCTTCCTCGTCTTCCTCGACGAGCTGAACCGCTGCCCCGAGAGCGCCCGCAACGCGCTCATGCCCGCCCTCGACGCGACGCGCCGCGTCTTCCACCCGATCGAGAACCGCTTCCTCGCCATCCCCGACAACGTGCAGTTCGTCGCCGCCGTGAACCGCGGCCGGGCCTTCAGCGCGACCTTCGGCCTGGACGCCGCGCAGCTCGACCGCTTCGCGCCGCTCCAGATGGGCTACCTGCCCCCCGCCGAGGAGGTGAAGCTCCTCCGCCGCCGCCACCCGGACCTCGGGCGGGAGACCATCGAGACCCTGGTCGCCATCGCCGACGCCGTCCGCGGTGCCCGCGAGCTGGGCCAGGGGCTGAGCGTGCGCGCCACCGAGGAGGCCTGCCTCTACCTCGCCCACCCGCTGATGGAGGGCGGCGGCGAGCGCATGATCGCCGAGGTGCTCAAGAGCTCCTTCTGCGGCCGCTTCGACGGGCGCTGGGACGACGTGACGAGCGACGCCGGCGCCGTCTGGGCACTCGTCGAGCGCGTCCTCCGCGACCGCCGCGAGAGCTGACGCCCCGCTCGCCCGACGGCCGGAGGGGGGCTAGCGCCGAACGGGCTCGGACTCGGAGTCACCGCTGCCGTTCTCGGCTCGCACCGCGTTCCACGCCACGCCCAGCGCCACCGCAGGCCACTCTCCTCACCCAGCTCGTCCGGCAGTCCTCGGCGAGTGCAGGGATCCGACGGGTAGGAGGGGAGATGGCGCGGGACCGGCGTTCCAGGGCAAGGCGCGCCGACGAGTCGATGTGGTGCATCGGCGAGGAGGCGCAACGCCGCGCCGGAGCGTCGGGACAAGCCAGGTCCCTTTCTTCCCGGATGGGTCACGCACTAGGGAGCCAACAACCCAACATCGAAGACGCTGTGAATCCTGCCGGTTCTCATGGCATTGCATCCGGAGTTCATGCAGCTCTCATCTGGCGCAGGTGTCAGAGGGGTCGAGAGGGCAAAGAGGAATCGCCCCGCGGCCACGTAGGCGACCCCGTCAGGAGACAGTGCGACCATGTCGTTCGCCCCCGAAACTGCACGCTCGTTCGGATCGGTGCCGCTGGGACGCCAGCCATCGATATCGACCTCGATTACCTCATAGCTCGAGCCAGGCATGGCTTCGCCGCGCCCGATGCGAAGCTCATGCGAGCCATCGTCGCCGCCAACGAACAAGACTTCACTCTCGCCCTGAACCATGCTTTGAAAGAACCAGTTCGATGTGTACTCGAGCTCGCGACTCCCGAGCTTCGACTGAATGTTGCCGACGGGACCTTCCTCCACCCAGTAGGCCCTGCCCCCAGGAAGCAATCGCACGCCCGCGGGGCGAGGCTCGATGGTCGCGGACCAGGACTCGTCCACAGCTACGCTGCTCCTGTACTCCAGTCGAGCGCGGTGCGGCTCGCTCCCCTCGAGCACGAGGGCCTCTTCCCCACTGAGGAAACCCAAGACGACTTCGTACTGCGATGGCTCCTCATCCAACGCGCCTCCCGCGATGATCTCACCCTCTGACGAGAGCACGACAGGTCGCGACTGAAGCGGTTCGGCACTCTGGATGTGCAGCAAGACAGAGCCCGTGTCATCGACGAAGATTCTGCGAATCCGCGGCTTCGTGACGTCCGAGCCCCACCTCAGGTGCCGTGACCACATCTCCCGCTGACCTTGACACGTCGCCACGATCTTCGTGCCATTCACGACCGTGAACACCAGCCCCCGCGGACCAACGGCAATGGGCGGCAGCAGTATCCCCTCATCCCGCAGGGCACCAACCCGCATCGAGCTGATCGGAACGACTCCATCCTCTGTGAGAGAAAGCCGGATGATCTGGCCGTCAGCGTGAACGCATTCGTGCCCACACGGGTAACCTCGGGGAACTCTCGAGAACACCGTGCCGTCAGGGGCCGCCGCCAAGAGCCCTCCGACTCCGTCCAGTCGTCCCTGGATGCGACCATCGCGAACGGCCACCACACCCGGATTGCCGTACGCTGGCCCAACGGACCACGCCGTGTCGTCCGCTCCCAGGGTCACACCCCGGAGCACGCCTATCCCGGTGTCGCCCGCACCGAGGGGATCCTCGCGGAGGTCGAGCACCCAGAGCAACTCCGTTCCCTCGGGCCCGGTCCCACCCGGCCGCTCGGGAGCAGAACCCCAGTCATCACAGGATGACCCGCTAGAAACGAGTGGCCCGAGCACGAGTCGTCGAGCAGTTCCCGAATCGACGCGATCTGCCTGGGAATCTGGCACATCCAACGGCGACGCATCGGCGAGCGCCCCCGAGTCGGCTCCTCCGTCCGACGAGGTACCGGCATCCGGAGAGTCGTGCGGTGACGACCCACAGTGGCACCCCGACGTGATCACGGAGAATGTCGCCAGGCCGACTACCAGTACTCTTCGCATACGATTTCGCCCAGCGTAGCAGCCGCAGCGAGCGGTGTGACCGGCACTGTACATCCGCCCGCTGCGTCCGCTTCGGCAGCTCGAGCTTCAGTGTCACAGTCATCGTAGTCTCAGTGGCGTCCTGGATTGATGCTTCGAACGAGCGGCCATGTTGCCCGCTTCCCGATGCGTAGACCGCTCGCGCGCTCCTCTCCTAGATCGACGTGCTCGAGGGCTCCTTCTGCGGCCGCTTCGACGGGCGCTGGGACGACGTGACGAGCGACGCCGG
>CALDQK010001145.1 GCA_937911525.1 uncultured bacterium | reverse complement strand
CCCTCGCGCTGTCCTTCTGCAGCAGGATCGACAGCCAAGCGCGAGCCTGTCCGGCCGGCACGCCCTGCCAGAGCCTGAACGCGCTGAGCGGTTCGCCCTTCTGCTCCAGCGTGCTCCCAGCAACGATCAGGAGGCGCGCCCGACGCCAGGGCGAGAGCTCCTGCGCCAGCGCCTGCGCGCGCTGGAGGAACTCCTGGGGGGCAAGCCCCCGCTCCGCCTCCAGGCGGAGGCCGAGCGCCCGCAGCTCGGGAGGAGGCTCGTGCGGGCGGCAGAGGTCCCTCGCCCGCTTCAGGACCCGCTCCAGCTCGGCGTCGCCCTCGGAGCCAGGGCGGCCGTAGGCGAGGGCTTGGGCCGCCGGCAACAGCGCCCGCACGTTTGGCGCCTTGGGGAGGTGAACCCGCGGCCGCTCTCGTGTCGCCATGGGGCCGACGATGAGCTCCCGTGCTTCCTGAAGCAAGGTGGCCAGCTGGGGCCCGGGCGCGCCGCGCAGGCTTCGCTCGAGCGCCTGGATCTGCTGGCGCGCCTCGTCGTTGGCCATCGCTCCTTCCAGCTTCAAGCGCGCGCGCGCCAACACCCCCCACGCGTCCCGCCGGGCCTCCAGCCGCCGAAGCGTCTCGTGTGCCTCCGCGCAATCGGCGCTGGAGGCCGTGGCGTCCGCCAGGCGATAAGCCGCCTCGAGCGCGTGCTTGCTCTCGCTCAGCGCCCGCGTCATGTCCTTCAGGAGCGCGACCTGGTGGCGCTGGTGGCAGAGCCGCAGCAGCTCGAGCTGAAGCGCGACCCGATCCTTGGGGTCCGCGGCTGCGATCTCTCGCACCATTCGCTCGCAGCGCGCGACGAGGTCCTCGCTCGCCGGACCATGAGCTGGACTCGCCCCCGGGCTGGAGCTCGCTACCTCTGCGCTCGCTGCGGGTGGGCCGGGCGCCGAGGGCTGACCCACCGGATCGAGCGAGGCCGCGAGGTAGCCAAACGCTAGCGCCCCCAGCATCAGGGCTGGCGCCAGCACGACCTTGCTGCCCCGCTTCCCTGGTGCGAGCGAACCCGGTCCAGCCAAGGCCTCGGCTAGCTCGCCTGCGCTCGCGTAGCGCTCCTCGGGGTCCTTCGCGAGGGCGCGCTGGCACACCGCGTCCAGCCAGGGGGGCACCTCGGGGTTGATCGTGGAGGGCGGCGGCGGGAGCTCGTCGTTGATCGCGGCCAGGGTCGCGTAGAGCGTGCCGCGCGAGGTGGTCGGCGGGCGCCCGGTCAGGCAGGCATAGAGCACGCCGCCCAGGCCGTAGACGTCGGTCGCCGGCCCGTAGCTGCCGACTTCGCCGCGGGCCTGCTCGGGCGCCATGTAGACCGGAGTGCCCAGCAGCTCCCCGGTTTGGGTCAAGGTGTCAGCGCCGCTGAGGCGAGCCAGCCCGAAGTCGGTCACCTTCGCCCTGCCGTGCGCGCTCAGCAGCACGTTGGCCGGCTTGAGGTCGCGGTGGAGCACGCCCAGCCGGTGCAGGTGCTCGACGCCGCGGCAGGCCTCCTGGCAGATCCGCCGCGCCTCGGCGGGGTCGAGGCGCTGGCCCTGCTGGAGCCGGCCCGCGAGGTCGCCGCCCTCGACGAGCTCGAGCGCGATGTAGCTCCAGCCCCGATCCTGGCCGAGCTCGTAGATCTCGACCACGTGCGGGTGAACCCCCGCCGCGACATGGGCCTGGCCCTCGCGAGCGAAGCGCAGCGCGTCCTCGGGGTGCTCCCCGAGCCTCAGCAGCTTCAAAGCGCAGCGCTGGCCATGGCGCACGTGCTGGGCGAGGTGGACCTCGCCCATGCCGCCCGCGCCGAGCTTCTTCAGCAGCCGATAGGGACCGACCTCGCGCAGCACACGCCGCGGTTGGCTAGGAGTTTCGGACCGCGTCGCCGCGCGCGAAGATCGAGGCCACGTAGTTGAGGACGTCGGTGGCCGAGGTGTCGTTGTAGCCGTAGTTCTTGATCAGGCGCGCCTTGACGACGTCGATCTTCTCCTGGGTCTCCTTGTCGATCACCGAGGAGATCAGGTTGGTCAGCTTGATCGAGTCCTTCTGGTCCTCGAAGAGCTTCAGCTCGAGCGCCTTCTGGAGCCGCTCGTTGGTCCAGTAGTGGAACTGCTTGCCCTCGATCGCGAGCTTGCCGATGTAGTTCATGATCTCGCGGCGGAAGTCGTCCTTGCGGCTCTCGGGGATGTCGATCTTCTCCTCGATCGAGCGCATCAGCCGCTCGTCCGGCTCCTCGTCCTGGCCGGTGTACTTGTTCTTCACCTTCTCGCGGTGGGTGTAGGCCTTGACGTTGTCGACGTAGTTGGCGCACAGGCGCGCGATCGCGTCCTCGTCGGCCGAGATCGCCTTCTGGACCTCGTTCTTGATGATGTCCTCGTACTCTTCCTTGACCACGGTCAGCAGGTCGCGGAAGTGCTTGCGCAGGTCCTCGCTCCCGATCAGCGAGTGGTGGCGCAGGCCGCTCTCGAGCTCGTTGAGGACCATGAAGGGGTTGATCGTTCCCTCGCCCTGCTCGCTCACGAGCGCGTTGCTGATCTTGTCCTGGATGTAGCGCGGCGAGATCCCCTGCATGCCCTCGCGGGGGGCCGTCTCGCGCAGCTCCTTGACGTTGTCCTCGGTGAAGCCCGGGATGCTCTTGCCGTTGTAGAGCTTGAGCTTCTGCAAGAGCGAGAGGCTCGCGACCTTGGGCTCCTCGAGCCGGGTCAGGATCCCCCACAGGGCGGCCATCTCGATCGTGTGGGGCGCAATGAAGCAGCCCTTGATCACGTCGTTGTTGAAGTCGCGCCGGTAGATCTTGATCTCGTCGTCGAGGACGGTGTTGTAGGGAATGTCGATCTTGACCGTGCGGTCGCGGAAGGCCTCCATCAGCTCGTTGCTCTGCAGGCGCCGATACTCGGGCTCATTGGTGTGGCCAATGATCACCTCGTCGATGTCGGTCTGCGCGAACTTCTTGGGCTTGATCTTGTGCTCCTGGGTCGCGCCCAGCAGGTCGTAGAGGAAGGCCACGTCGAGCTTGAGGATCTCGACGAACTCGATCACGCCGCGGTTGGCGACGTTGAACTCGCCGTCGAAGTTGAACGCGCGCGGGTCGCTGTCCGAGCCGTAGATCGCGATCTTGCGGTAGTTGATGTCGCCGGTGAGCTCGGTCGAGTCCTGGTTCTTCTCGTCCTTGGGCTGGAAGGTGCCGATCCCGACGCGGTCCTTCTCGCTGATCACCATCCGGATCACGCGCACGTGGTCCTCGAGCATTCCGAACCAGTCGCCGTCGTACTTCTCGAGCAGCTCGCGGTAGTTGTAGCGGCTGGCCGGGTCGAGGTCGCCCTTGGCCACGACGGGGTAGGGGAGCTTGTCCTCGGGGACGTCGCTCAGGAGCTCCTTGATGAAGTCCGCTCGGATCTCGCTCGGAATCAGCTTGAGCGGCTCCTCGTGCATCGGGCTCGTCTCCCAGGGCTCGTCGGCGGACATCCGCCACTGGAAGGTGTAGAGCGCGCCCTCGTCGGTCCGGGAGTAGGCCTCGAGCCCCTTCTTGATCAGGCGCGCGATCGTCGACTTGCTCGAGCCGACCGGGCCGTGGAGCAGGATCACGCGCTTCTCGGTCCCGTAGCCCTGCGCGGCGGACTTGAGCGTGCCGACCATTTTTGCCAGCGGCTGCTCGAGCCCGAAGATCGCGTCCTTGCCCTCGTCGAAGGGGTCCTGGAAGAAGCGATAGGTGGTCAGCGTCTCCTTGTGACGAGTGATCTCGTCCTGGCCCCAGCTGACGATCATGTCGTAGACGCGCTGGAAGGCGTTGCGGGCGACGCGCGGGTCCTTGCGCACCAGCTCGAGGTAGTCGCTGAAGGAGCCAGTCCAGTGCAGGTCTCGGTACTCTTCGACCTTCGAGAGGCGGCGCGCAATGCTCTTGTAGTCCACGGGCTTCCTTCCCCCTTTGGTCCCCTCACTATACCGCCGAGGGAGAGATCGCTAAGGGTGCGCCACGCAGTCCCCTCCGCTCAAGGAGCCAAGGGCGGGTCGATCAGCTCGCACAGGGCCAGCGACGCCCCTGGCGCCCGCTCGCTCACTGCCGCGGCGCTCGCCTCGAGGGAGCCGTCGGCAGCCAACGCGAGCGCCTCGGCGTCCAAGGCCTCGCTCGCCACGAGGAGTCGGGCGCCCTCGAGCGGGGCCAGCTCGAAGCGGACCGCCGCCTCGCCCGAGCCGAGCAGGGGGCCAGCAGGGCCCGGCGCGAGCTCGCGCGCGCCGCCCTCCCGCACCAGCCACGCGCGCGCCTCGCCCACGCACGCGCAGCTGACGACGCCGCCCACGAGGAGGACGAAGGCTGCGCTCAGCGCAGCGCGAGGGCTGGCCTCGCCCTCGAGCTCGGCCGCCTCGACCCAGTCCAGGTCGCTGAGCAGCAGCAGCCTGCGCGGCGAGAGGTGCTCGACGGACTCCAGGTAGCGCTCGAGCCCCATGGGAAAGGCCTGAGCGGCTGCGTCGCTCGCGTCCTCGCCAGCCGCGAGGACCAGCCCCAGCCCACCTCGGACCTGCAGCTCCCGCAGCAGGGGCAGCTCCCCGGCGCCCAGCGCGGGCTGGCAGGCAGCGCGCGCCCGCGGCAGCGCCTGCCCGCGGGGCGGGATCCCCAAGGCGTGTAGGACGTCCCGCGCTCGCCGCTGGTCCTCGGGCGTCGGCGTCGGGATCGCGATTCCGGGGAGGAGCCCCGAGAACAACGACCCGCGCTGGCGCAGCACCAGGCAGCGACCGCGCGGCTGGTAGTCGAGCACGTCGCCCCAGTAGTGCGAGCTCGGCGGCTGCGCGGCGCTGGGCTGGCGATCGAGCCGCCCCTGGAACAGGAGCGCGGTCCCGCGTCGCCGTCCCAGCCACTCCAGGAGCGCCACCCAAGGGAGGACGAAGGCCCCCAGGCTGACCACGAAGGCCAGCAGCTCGACGGCGTCCCGGTCGAGCGCCGGAGGCACCCAGAGCCAGTCCGGTTCGAGGTAGCGACCGGCGGCCATGAGTCCCAGTCCCACCAGGAGGAACACGAAGAGCGACAGGCAGGGGAGATTCGTGCTGAGGAAGGGCGCCTCGATCCGCAGCAGCGGCTCCTCCGCTGGCAGCTGCTCGACCCGGGGCCGTGTCGGCGCTTCAGGCGGCGGCGGGAGAGGCGGAAGCGGGGCCAGAGGGTCACGAGCCGGCTCGCCGCGGGCCTGGACCCCCAGGGCCGCGAGCACGGCGCGCGCCCGCTCGGCGTCCGCCTCGGCGGGGAGGGGAATCCAGATCGGAGCGGAGAGGAAGGGCAGCCGTCCCTCCTCTCGCAGGAGGAGGCAGCCCCAGCTCGGCGCGTAGTCGCGCACGTCGCGCAGGAGGACCGTCCTCGCCTTCGGCGCGACGATGTCACCCGGGATCTGGCCGGGGAAGTCGAGCTCGACCCGGTCGCGATAGAGGCGGGCCCGCCCGCAGCGACGCTCGAGGGCGCGCTTGATCAGGACCCACAGCAGGACCACCGGCAGGCAAGCCGCGACGGCCACCGCCGCCTCCCACTCGCTCGCGCCGAGGCCGCCCAGGCGAGGCAGCTGGGAGGCGTTCTCCGCCCCCAGCCCCAGCGCGGCGAGCACCCCGCCGAACAGGCAGAACAAGCTCAGGCAGCCGCTGTCCGCCCGGCGCCCCTCGATCTCGAGCAGCGGCTGCTCTTGGTCCGGCTCCGGCTGGCCCTCGCTCATGGGCGCCGAGTCTAGCGCTGGAGCAGGCGCGCTACTCGCGCGCTGGCGCGCCCGCCTCGATCCAGCGGCAGAGCGCGCCCATGTCCTCCATGTTCACGTCGCCCTCGGGACCCCAGGTCCCGCCGATCGGCATTCGCTTGCCGCCGCCGCCGACCTTCTCGTGGGTGCCCGCCACCTTGTGCAGCAGGTAGGAGCGACCCGGGTTGCTCGGGGTCACCAGCGGCATGCCGGGCACGCCCTGGCTCTCGTGATTCACGATCGCGGCGTAGGCGCTCTCGGCCGAGAGGTCCAGGCCGGCCGCGCCCTCGGGGCCATGGCAGCCCGTGCAGGCGCTGTCGAAGAGGCCCTGCACGTCGGCGGGGACGAGCTTGGCCTGCGCCTGCTCCGCCGGCTGGGGCGCGGGGGACGCGGCGGGCTCGGGGTTGCTGGCGCAGCCCCAGAGCAGGGCCAGCGAGAGGCTGAACAAGAGGGGACGCATGGGAGCTCCAATCAGAGAGACGTCGGCGCCCCAGCGGCAAGCCAGGGCGCTACGGGCTCGGATAAGACATCGCAAGGCCGGCTCTGGGGGGAGGTTGTCGCAAAACAGCAGGCGTGCAACCCGCCCCCGTCTGGGCGCTCTCAACTCGTGCCTCAGAGGGAATGGTGAGCGCATTCGTGCGCAGAAGTCTCATGGCGGTGCAGCAACCACACCTCCCGCAGCGCACGAATACGCCACCAATTCCCGAGCCCAAAGCTGGGGGGCTGGGGGGGCGCAGCCCCCCCAAGAATCTCAGAAGCGGTCGAGCGACATGACCTTGTGCCAGGCCGCGACGAAGTCGTCGACGAACTTCTGCTTGGCGTCGTCGCAGGCGTAGACCTCGGCCAGGGCGCGCAGCTGGCCGTCCGCGCCGAACACCAGGTCGACCGAGGTCGCGCTCCACTTGACCTTGCCGGTCGCGAGGTCGCGGCCCTGGAAGTGACCCTCCTTGGTCTTCTCCCACTGGGTGTTCAGGTCCACCAGGTTGACGAAGAAGTCGTTGGAGAGGGTGCCGACGCGGTTGGTGAACACGCCGTGCTTGTTGCCCTCGTAGTTGGCGCCCAGGACGCGCAGGCCGCCGATCAGGACCGCCATTTCAGGGGCGCTCAGGGTCAGCAGGTTGGCGCGGTCGACCAGCAGCTCGGGGAGGTGCTGGGGGAGGCCGTAGTCCGCCTTGACGAAGTTGCGGAAGCCGTCGGCGTGCGGCTCGAGGACGTCGAAGGACTCGGCGTCGGTCATCTCGGCCGTCGCGTCGGTGCGACCCGGCGTGAAGGGCACGCTGACCTCATAGCCGCCCTTCTTGGCCGCGCTCTCGATCGCCGCGGCGCCGCCGAGCACGATCAGGTCGGCCAGCGAGACCTGCTTGCCCTCGTTCGCCTCGTTGAAGTCGTCCCGGACGCGAGCCAGCTTCGCCAGGACCTGCTCGAGCTGCGCAGGCTGGTTGACCTCCCAGTCCTTCTGGGGAGCGAGCCGGATCCGCGCGCCGTTGGCGCCGCCGCGGTAGTCCGAGCCGCGGAAGGTCGAGGCCGAGGCCCAGGCCGTGGACACGAGCTGGGGCACGGTCAGGCCCGAGGCGAGGATCTTGGCCTTGAGCGCCGCGACGTCGCGCTCGTCGATCTGCTCGTAGTCCGCCGCGGGGATCGGGTCCTGCCAGAGCTGCGCGGGGGGCACCTCGGGGCCGAGCAGGCGCGAGCGGGGGCCCATGTCGCGGTGGGTCAGCTTGAACCAGGCGCGAGCGAAGGCGTCGTTGAAGGCCTTGGGGTCCTTCAGGAAGCGCTTGCTGATCTTGGCGTAGGCCGGGTCCATCTTCAGCGCGAGGTCCGTCGTGAACATCATGGGCGGGTGGTAGGTCTTGGGGTCGTGGGCGTCGACCACCAGCTTGTGCGCCTTGGGGTCCTTGGGGCGCCACTGGGTCGCGCCGCCGGGGCTCTTGACCTGCTCCCACTCGTACTTGAACAGGTTGGTGAAGTACTCGTGCGACCACTCGGTCGGGGTCGAGGTCCAGGCCCCCTCCAGGCCGCTGGTGATCGTGTCGCCGCCCTTGCCCGACTTGTAGCTGTTCTTCCAGCCCAGGCCCTGCTGCTCGAGCGGGGCGCCGGCGGGGCTCGCCGTGACGTACTTGCTCGCCGGAGCCGCGCCGTGGGCCTTGCCCAGGGTGTGGCCGCCCGCGATCAGGGCCACGGTCTCCTCGTCGTTCATGGCCATCCGCCCGAAGGTGGTCCGAATGTCACGCGCCGCCAGCAGCGGGTCGGGGGTCCCGTTGGGGCCCTCGGGGTTGACGTAGATCAGGCCCATCTGGGTCGCGGCCAGGGGGTTCTTCAGGTCGCGGTCGCGCTCGTGGCGCTTGTCCGCCAGCCACTTGCCCTCGGGGCCCCAGAAGATGTCCTTCTCGGGGGTCCACACGTCCTCGCGCCCGCCGGCGAAGCCGAAGGTCTTGAAGCCGCTCGTCTCGAGGGCCACGTTGCCGCTGAGCACGATCAGGTCGGCCCAGGAGATCTTGCTCCCGTACTTCTTCTTGATCGGCCACAGCAGCCGGCGCGCCTTGTCCAGGTTCGCGTTGTCCGGCCAGCTGCCCAGGGGCGCGAAGCGGATCGTGCCCGAGCCCGAGCCGCCGCGGCCGTCGCCCTCGCGGTAGGTGCCCGCGCTGTGCCAGGCCAGGCGAATGAAGAGGCCCGAGTAGTCGCCCCAGTCGGCCGGCCACCAGTCCTGGCTGGTCTTGATCAGCTTGGCCAGGTCGGCCTTGACCGCCGCCAGGTCGAGCTGCTTGAACTCAGCCGCGTAGTCGAAGTCGGGCCCCATGGGATTGTTCTGGGGGTGGTACTGCTCGAGCACCTCGAGGTTGAGGCTGTTGGGCCACCAGTCCTGGTTGGTCTTGGCCTTCTTCGCGTGGGTCGCGCCCATGACCGGGCACTTGCTCATGTCCACGCCGCCCTGGGCGACCTTCTCGGCCGGCTCGGCGGCCATTTCCTGCTTGGGGGCCTCAGCCTGCTCGGGCTGGCCCTCTCCCTGGCTCGCGTTGCTGCTGCAGCCCGCCACCATCAGCGAGCCGACCGCAAGGGCCAGGCTCATGCGCGCCCGGCGTGGGCGCCAACCAAACGACTCCGTCGATTTCGACATGGGGATCCCTCCTCTGGATCTGAGCGGCCCGTGGGCCACCGCGTCACTTTGGCGGAGGCAGATCCGATTCCAAGCGTAAGTCCTTGCGCTGCAGCTCCCACTGGACTTAGGTGACGAGGCTCCGTAGCGAAACCACCCATCGCGCGCGAAATCTCGTAAGCCGCGACCGAGGCTGCGTCCGCCTCGGGCCGAGCGATAGACTCCCACGGTGGAGCTCTTCGAGGACCCCAAGGACGACCTGCCGCCCCTCGAGGACGCGCCCGCGGACGCGCCCCTCGCCGAGCGAATGCGCCCCCGCACGATCGACGAGGTGCTCGGCCAGCCCGAGCTGACCCGTCCCGGCGGCCTGCTGCGCGTCGCCCTCGAGCGGGGCGAGCTGCCCTCGCTCGTGTTCTGGGGCCCGCCGGGCTCGGGCAAGACCACCCTGGCGCGGCTCC
>CALDQK010001144.1 GCA_937911525.1 uncultured bacterium | reverse complement strand
TCTTCTTCTTGGTCGCCTTCTTCTTGGTGGCGTTCTTCTTCTTGGCCGCCTTCTTGGTGGCGGTCTTCTTCTTGGTCGCCTTCTTCTTGGTGGCGTTCTTCTTCTTGGCCGCCTTCTTCTTGGTGGCGTTCTTCTTCTTGGCCGCCTTCTTGGTGGCGTTCTTCTTCTTGGCCGCCTTCTTTGTGGCGGTCTTCTTCTTGGCCGCCTTCTTCTTGGCCGCCTTCTTCTTGGTGGCGGTCTTCTTCTTTGCCGCCTTCTTCTTCTTCTTCGCCATGGCTGCCCCCAGTTCCGTGCGCAAAGTGTAGTGCTGGCCGAGGTCGGGCTAAAGGGAATCCCGGCTCACCCAGACGACGTCTTTACTCCCCTCCCTCCCACAGCTCCTTGGCCTGCTGGACGAGGTCGGCCAGGGCGTCGCTGCGAGTCAGCTCGATGAGGCGGTGCTCGTCGTCGACCTCGAGCAGCTTGGCTCGGCTCGAGGTCGCGGCCAGGGTTCGGCTGTGCTCGACCGGCACCACCTCGTCCCCGCGGCCGTGGACGAGCAGCACGGGCAGGTCGTCGGGGAGGCGCGCCTCGTCGTCGAGCTTGAGCGCGGCCTGGGCGAGCAGGAGCGTCGGCCCGCGCCAGGCCCCCTCGATCAGGAGCTGCAGGACGACCGCGCCTCCGAAGCTGCTCCCGACCACCACGTCGGGCTGGAAGGCGGCGATCTCGGCCGCCTGCTGGTCGACGCAGCCGCGGAAGTCGCCCGTGTTCATGGCCGGCGTGCGGGCCTCGAAGCGCTCGGCCAGGTAGCGGGCCTTGTTTCCCTGCGGGCTGCTCATGAGCCCGTGCACGAAGAGCACCTTCACGCTCGTCTCCCCACGTCCGCCCTCCCCTAGGGGATCCGCGCTATCCTCCCTCCCTCAGCAGCGCTCTGCGCAGGGCACCCCCTGCGAGAGGAGGACGGGTGAGCGACGACGACAACCGCCGCGGCGAGATCCGCATTCGTTCGGTCAACCTGATCAACTACTCCCGCCTGCGCAAGCCGGACGACCCCGACGAGCCGACGGCCTACGAGCTCCTGGGCGTGGCGCGCACGCGCGACCTGAGCGCGAGCGGCTGCCGCCTGATCACCAGCCAGGCTCTGCCGGTGGGGATCGAGCTGGCCCTCGACTTGCAAATGGGGGAGCACATCATGAAGTGCGAGGGCACCGTGGTCCGCTCGACCAAGGAGCAGGGCGAGTGGGCGCTGGGCGTCGAGTTCTCACCCCTCGACGACCTCGCCGACGCGGCGATCCGCGCCTACCTGACCTTCAAGGAGGGCGCCGAAGAGGCGTGAGCGACCAGCGCCAGCGCGCGTTGGAGCGGGCCGCCGAGGCCGGCGACCGCGAGGCGGAGGCCGAGCTGCTCCGCGAGCGCGTGCGCGCGGGCGTGCTGGCGCGCGAGCGCGTCGAGCTGCTGGCGGCCCTCGGCGACGAGGCCGCGCGACAGGCCCTCGACGACCCGCCCGCCCTGCTGCCCCCCGGAGAGCTGGGCGTCCTCGCCAACGGCCTGGCGGAGTTCGGCAAGGAGCAGCTGGTGCGGGCCGCGATCGCAGCGGCGATTCCGCTGCTCGAGGTGATCGAGGAGCACGCGTCCTACGAGAAGCGCCCGCGCGCGGCCCTGGACGCGGTCGAGGCCTGGCTCGTGCGGCCCGACGAGGCGCGCCGCGTCGGGGCTCGCCTGGCGGCGGTGGAGGCCGACCGGGCGGGCGAGCAGCTCATGGACGAGCCCCAGCCGACCCTCAGCCACGTGGAGCTGAGCTTCTTCGCCTGGGCCATGAGCGGCGTGGGCGACCTGGCGGCGGAGCAGCGCCCCGAGGCGCTCGGCACCTGCGCCGCTGGCGTGTTCGCCGAGCTCCAGAGCCTCTACCACAGCCTCGGTGACGAGCGCGGCGTGGACGGACGCGTCCGACGCGCCCTGAGCGCCTGGTGCCGGGACGAGGAGCCGCCCGCGCAGCCGCTGGAGGAGGGCGTCGCGTGAGCGAAGGTCAGACCACCCCAGAGACCTCGGCGGCTGCGCCTGCGCTGCGGGCCGGCCGCTTCGACCTCCTGGCGCTGCTGCTCTACGCGCTCTCGAGCGCGCTGGTGATGGCGCACCAGGTCGGCGGCTACGGCGCGCTGGCCAGCGAGGGGGCGCTCTTCGCCGAGCTGCACGGGGAGTCGCTCGAGCGCCCCTGGCAGCTGGGCGAACTGCTCCCCTACCGCTACCGGCCCGTGTTTCGGGCCCTGGTCATGAGCGCCTACCGCGCCGGCGAGCCGAGCCCCGAGCGCTTCTTCCAGCTCTTCGTCCTCGCGAGCGGCCTGAGCCTCTTCCTCGCGGCAGGCGCCTTCCACTGGCTGCTGCGCGCCCTGGCCTTCACGCGCCGCCAGGCCCTGGGCGGGGTGGCGCTCTTCTTCCTCTCCTTCCCGGTCGTGTTTAGCCACGACATGCCGATCCACACCCGCGAGGACTTCCTCGGCTACGCCTGGATCGCGCTGACCCTGCTGGCGCTCGCGCGCGAGCGCGTGTGGTTGGCCTGCCTGCTGGCCTGCGTGGGCGGCTCGATCCGCGAGACCTGCCTGCTGGGGCTGCTGCCCTACCTGCTGATCGCGCGACCCGAGCACTCCGCCTGGCTGAGTCGCTTCGGAGGTTCCGCGGCGAGCGGAGTTGGGGGAGGGCAGGGCGCGCTCTCCGAGCGAGCCCGCCATTGGCTCCACGTGGGCCTGGTGTTCGCGATCCCCGGCGCGACCTGGCTGGCCGTGCGCGCCTGGCGCAGCACGGGCGAGAGCTACGACTACTGGGGTGTCAGCACCAGCCCGACCTTCCAGTTCCCCCTCGAGGCGCTGCTCTACGCCTTCGCCGCCTTCGGCGCGCTGTGGGTCGCCGCCGCCCTGCGGCTCGCTCAGCGCCAGCCGCCGCGCCACCCCCTCCTCGCGCCGCGGGTGGTCGCCCTGGCCGTGGTCGCGTCCCTCGGGACTGGCTGGACCCTGGGCATGGTCCGCGAGGCGCGGATCACCTTCATTCTGTTCCCCTTCGTGATCCCCCTCGCGCTGGAGGCCCTCTGCCAGCCCCGCGTGCGCGCCGGACTCCGCGAGCGCAAGGCCTGGCTGGCGGCGGCGGCGGTGCTCCTGGCCTACGGGCTCTGGCTCCACTGGCTGCGCCAGGACCCGACTCGCGTAGACGGCGTCCAGCGCTACCTGGCCGAGTCCTTCAACGTCGGCGTCGCGCCCCTGCGCCAGCTGCCCGACGGGCGGGTCGTCGAGTGGGCCTTCGCCTCGCCGCTGAACGGGCTGCACGTGGCGCTCAACCTGGCCGCGAGCCTGTGGCTGCTGGTGGTGTGGCGCGTGGGACCGAGCGCAGGTGACCCGGACCGAACACCTGGTTGACCCGGTAGGGGTCGTTGATCGCGCGCCAGCCGCCGTGATCCGCCTCGCTCTGGAGGCGCAGCAGGCGGCGCGTCTCGCGGATCCAGCGCTCGTCGTCGGCCTGGGCGCCGAGGTAGCGGGCGAGGGTCGAGCGTTGGTTGTAGGCCAACTCCTGGAGGCCGAAGGGACGCTCGGCGTGGGCGAGGGTCCAGCGGTGGCGCCAGCGCTCGTGCAGCGAGCCGCCGGCGAGCCGGATCGCCTCGTCGTAGGCCGCGAGCAGGTCTCGCTGCGTGAGCGGCCCGACCTCGACCCACTCGACCTTCCCCGAGCCCTCCAGCGGCAGGCAGCCCAGCTGCGCGAGCTCCGCCCGCTCGGCGGCCAGCGCCCAGCCGGCGCGGCCCTCGAGCCACAGCCCGAGCGCGCCCTCGATCGCGGGGACTGCCTCGGCCGGAGGAGGGCCGAGCCGGCGGCGGAGGGTCTGTAGCCAGTCGTAGTGGGGCAGCGCGCGCCCCCCGTAGTGCCGCGCCAGGGGAGGCAGACGGTGCTCGAGGGTGATCAGGCGGGCCAGGTCCCGCCAGGACTCGGCGCGGTCGAAGCTGAGCAGCGACTCGGCCAGGCGGGCCTCGAGGAGCGCGCGCAGGGGCTCGAGCTCGCGGCGCTCGCGCGGCGCGCAGCGCCGGTCGTAGAGCTGCAGGGCCCAGCGCTCGGGCTGGCAGGGCTTCCAGAGGCCCGGCCGGGTCGCGTCGGTGGCCCGCGCGAGCAGCTCCGGGTCGAGGGCGCCCCACAGGGGCCGCACGTAGGCGCGCGCGCGGTGCAGGCGGCGGAGGTCGAGGTCCTTGGCCAGGCGGCCGTCGATCAAGGGCACCCGCGCGGCGGAGGTGACGAGCTCGAGCTCCTCGCGATCGCGGGCGTTGAGGCGCAGGTCTCCGGCGAGCACGTCGAGGGCGCTCACGACCGCGGGAGGAGCCTGGCGCAGGGCCGGAGCGGCCGGCTCTCGCGAAGCGACCCGTGAGCCAGGCCAAGCCAGCGAGCAGGGCAGCGCGAGCAGGGCGAGCACCGCTACCTGGAACCAGGTCCGGGAGCGCCCTCGACGTCGGCCAGGGGAGCGACGACTGCGGCGCACGCGTCGCTTGGCGAGCGCGCGGCGCAGGCGACGGCCCCGCTCGCAGAGCGGCGCGCGGGTCGAGGGGAGCGGGTCCGCTTCGGTCGGGTCCCCAGTTGGGGGAGAGTCCTCAGGGTCGGGATCGGGCTGGGTGGGGTCGGGCGTCAGCGGTCTTGGCTCCTGCTCTCCTTCCGCAGGGGCGCAAGCCCAGCGCCGGCCTAAACCCAGTCGCGGCGGTCGACCAGCCGCCGCCGCCGTTTGCGACTCCCCCAACCGGGTTTGCGCTACACGGCGTGGAATCGCCCCTTACTCGTCGTGTAGCGGGGGCTAGCGGGCCTGGGCCAGCGTGCGCGTCTCGCCGTCCTCGAGCAGGAGGGTGCCGGCGCTGCTCACGACCTGACCGCGGCCGAGGCTGACGTGCTCGCCTCCTCCGCTCGCAGGCAGGCGACCTTGGCAGCTGACCTAGGCGGCGGCCTGCAGCTCTTCGGCGGGGAGGGGCAGCTCGAGGGTGGCCTCGCCGTGCTCGTGCTCGGCCAGACACTCGTGGCGGACGTGGATCGTCAGCTCGGCGCCGGTGACCATGCTGCGGCCGGTCGCGACGAACACCACCGCCCACAGGACCTCGAGCACCACGATCACGGCGGGGTCCCAGAGCGCGCTCAGGCCGGCGCTCAGCGAGCCGGAGCCGGCCGGCACGGGGAACGAGGCGGCCACCGCGATCGCGTAGCCGACGCCGAGCAGGGCCATGATCTGATACTTGCTGACCTTGCCGTCGCCGCGGTAGTCGGCGCGCAAGAGCTCGCTCACGAAGCGCCAGGTCTGGGCCAGGAGCGCGGTCAGCAGGAAGGCCGCCACCACCTGGCCCGAGAGGTAGAGCGCGAGCCCGACCAGGCCGACCCCCACGTAGACCGTGCTGGTGATCGCCTGGATCGGCACGACCGCCACCCCGGCCAGGTTGCTCGCGTAGGCGATCTTCTTGGTCTCGCCGCGGAAGCGGAACTGGAGGCGCGAGAAGAGGCGGCGCAGCCAGCGCGGCTCGACCTGGTGGACGGGCTTGCCGTAGCAGCAGCCGAAGGAGATGCAGCCCAGCCGGCCCAGGCCTTCGCCGAAGAGGAAGGCGCAGCAGATCGCGGCCAGGATCGGGATCACGTGGACGTGGGGGTCGAAGCCGCCGCTCAGCCAGCCCAGGGCGTAGGTCCAGGGCACGGCCGCCAGGAGGCCGACGAAGGCCGCTCCGCCGACGGTGAAGGTGTGGCGGCGGCGCTCGACGATCCGCGCCACCAGGCTGGCGGCGGGGAGCGCGACGGCGACCACGCCGACCATGACCGCGAGGGCGTAGCCGACCGAGAGGCCGCGGGAGGTGACGAGGAGCAGGTAGACGGCCGCCGAGAAGGCGAAGGAGCAGGCCAGGATCAGCCCGTAGTAGGTGACGTTGGTGCCGCTCCAACGTCCGCCGCGCTTGCGGGTGGGGACGCTCGCCAGGATCTGCCAGGACTCTCCTGGCAAGGCCCAGAAGCCCCAGAGCAAGAGCGGCAGCAGCAGCGCGGCCAGTGCGAACACGAACACGAGCGGGCTCATGGACCTTCCCCTTCTTAGGGAACCGACGACGTGCTCCCCGCCGGCGATGAACACGTGTCCATCACGCCGACGGGGCGCGAACAGGCGCGCCCCGGCCGACTGCCCGTCGGCCAGGGGAGCCATGACGGGGGCGGGCTGGCCCCCACTGGCTTGGGACGGGCCACCGCCTCGCGCAGGGCGACCTCGGTCTCGACGAGGGGCGCGCCGCAGGAGGAGCGGTAGCGGCTGCTGACGTCGGCGCGGCCGACGTTGCGCTGCAGGGCCTCGCTGAACTCGACCCGGTCCTTCTGGAACAGGAGGACGGTCGTGCTGCTGCCCGGGTGGTAGACGCTCTTGGCGGCGCCGCGCCGCAGCCACTGGCCGGGGCGCAGGGGCTGGGGGTCCTCGTAGCGCTCGGCGCTGTAGCGCTGCTCGACGCGCCCGATCATGAGCGCGACGACCTCGATCATGGCGACCAGGCCCACGCCGGTCCCGCCGGGGACGTCGGTGTCGATCACGGTGACCGTGCGGCCGTTCTTGCTCAGGGGCGAGGCCACCTCGACCACCGCGCAGGGGTTGCAGGCGTGATAGCGGCCCTGGATCTCGTAGCTCTCGATCACGCGGCCGCTGACGGGGGCGTGGTTGTAGTGGTACTTGTCGGGGGTCAGCCGGAACACGGCGAACTCGCCCTGGGCGAAGGCGCCCTGCCACTCGGGCTTGGTCCGCCCGACCAGCTCCTCGAGCCGAAAGAACGTCTCCTTGACCCGGACCGCCGCGTCGTCGCGCAGTGAGCCCCAGAGCGCGTAGGCGTCGGCGGGCGAGACGATCGCGCGCGGGTCTTGGGGCAGGGGCCGCGAGTCCCAGAAGCGGATCTTGCGCATGAAGACCTTGCGCGGGGTGTCGAAGGACTCGGGCGGGTCGACGCACTCGGCGAGGTCCACGCCGCAGCGGGCCAGGAAGTCCTTGTTGCCCAGCAGGCGGAAGCCCAGCTTGCTGTCGAAGTTGAGCGTCGCGAGCAGGTGGGTGACCTGGCGGGAGGTCACGGCCCGGAACAGCCAGGGCGCGCGCTCGCGGGTCCGCGAGTAGAGGAAGCGCACGATCGAGTCACCGAAGAGCGTCTCGGTCACGACCGAGCCGTCCCGGGACACGTGCTGGTGCGGAACGTCCGCGAGCGCCGCAGCAGTCATGGGGTCCTCCCTCCCCTTGGCTGCGCGGATCGTGGCACTCGCGAGTCAACGTTGAATGCACTTTGGAACAACGTTGGATGCAGGCGCGACCAAGGGCGGACATAGCCCTGGCGAAGAGCGGATAAAGCCCCGCAACTCGCGCTGTCGCGGTGGCGCCGCGCGCGCTTAGGTGTCGGGTCCCGCTGTTAGGGGACGCTCGCTGGAAGAGGACCTCTAGCCGAAGGCCAGCTGAGCCGAGGCGGGCAGGACCCGCGCCGCGACCGGGCGCGCGGCCGCCTGGGGAGGGCGGAGGGACGCCGGGCGCGCGACGGCGACGGGGGCAGGCGCGGGCGCCACCGCGGGCTTGAACACGGCCCGCGCCGTCTCGCACACCTCCTGGTGGAAGGCCTGCTTGCGCTCCAGCGACCAGCCGCCCGGGACCTCGACCACGATCGAGGGCACGCCGAACTCGAGCCAGCTCCAGAAGGTCAGCGACCAGCGCCGGGTCAGGCGCTGTCCGCGGAGCAACCACAGGGGCGGGTGGATCAGCCCCTTGCGGCCCTTGAGCACCCCGAAGGCCGGCCGCGGGTGGAACTCGTAGCGCTGACGCAGGCGCGCGAGCGTGCGCTTGCCCACCTGGCTCTTGGGGCCGAACTGGATCAGGTAGGGGCGCTCGACCTCGACGTCCTCGTGCAGGTCGAGGAGCAGGTCGGGCGGGTCGTCGCGCAGGAAGGTCCGCACCCGCTCGGCGGGGGCGCAGCCGCGGTGGGCGAAGGCCCGGTTCAGGTCGCGCCCGTCGCGCAGGTGGCGGCGCGACTCACGCAGACCCCAGGGGTTCAAGGGCCCAAAGGTCGCGAACCCGGCCTCTTCGAGGCGGGGCAGGACCAGGGCCCCGCTGGGCTCGTCTCCGTGCACCCCGCCTATCACCACCGTCCGACGTCCAGACACCGCTTCGCTCCCGCCTTGGCGAAACCCTGATCTTAGGCAAGGCGATCTTTATAGGAACGGGAATCCAAGCGGAAGCGGCAACTCGCGCGCGCGGCGTCATGTAAAGGAGCGGCGCCCTTGGTCGCGTGGGGACTTAGGGCGCGTCTTTATGAAGGCCTTGTCGCCGGGCCTGTCGCAGGGGCTTGGGTCTCGCCCTTTCGCTCGTCGCTGCGCACGAGCGCTCCAGGCTTTATGAAGGAGCCGTGTCAGCGCGCTTCCTCGGGCCTTATCGCGTGATCGACACCCTCGGGCGGGGGGCGAGCGGTCAGGTGTTCCGGGTCGAGGCGCCCGACGGGAGCCAGGTCGCGCTCAAGCTCTTGACCCAGACCATGAGCCCCGAGGCGCGCGCTCGCTTCCGCCGCGAGGGAGAGCTGCTCTCCAGTCTGCCCGCGGACGCCGGCTTCGTGACCCTGCTCGACGCGGGCGAGACGCCCCACGGTCCCTACGTCGTGATGCCCCTCCTGCGCGGAGGCTCGCTGCGGGATCGCTTCCAGCGCGAGGGGCGCTCGAGTGTGGCCGACGCCGTGGGGCTCGGGCGCGAGCTGGCCGCGGCCCTCGCCAACGCGCACCAGCGCGGGATCGTTCACCGCGACCTCAAGCCGAGCAACGTGCTCTTCGACGAGGAGGGGCGAGCCTGGATCGCGGACCTCGGGCTGGCCAAGGTCTTCACGCGGGAGGGCGAGCAGCTGAGCCAGACCGGCTCCCTGAGAGGCACGGTCGGCTACATGCCCGCCGAGCAAATGGCGGACGCCAAGCGGGCCGGTCCGCAGGCCGACGTCTTCGCCTGGGGCGCGATCCTGTTCGAGGCGCTGGAGGGGGAGCGGGCCTTCGGCGAGGGGCCGCCCCTCGAGGTGATCTCGCGGATCGAGGCCGGGCGCTACAGCCCCCTCGGCGGAGGGCGGGACCCGGCGCCAGCGGAGCTGAGGGCCCTGATCGAGCGCTGCCTGGCCCTCGATCCGCGCGAGCGCCCGCGGGACGGCGGCGAGCTGCTCGCGGCCCTCGAGGACGCCCTGCTGCTGAGCTCGTCCGCGTCGAGGCCGCCGCCGCCCGCCCTGCTGGTGGGGGTGGGCCTCGGGCTGCTCCTGCTCGGGCTCGGGATCGGGCTCCTCCTGCCGGGGCAGCCCGAGTCGACTCGAGCGAGCGCTCCTGCGAGCCCCGCGCCCAGCGCCTCTCCCGCGGCGACCCCCAGCGCCGCTCCCTCACGGAGCACGCCGCCGCCGGCGCCGGCGCCGAGCGCCACACCCGCGCCGGCGCCGAGCGCCACGCCCGCGCCGGCGCCGAGCGCCACGCCCGCGCCGAGCCCGTCGGCGGGGGGCAGCCTGCCCATGCTGGGCAGCTACCGCGGGCGGCACCTGGCGCTCGTGACCGACGTGGCCTGGGACGCCACGGGGAAGACCCTGGCCAGCGTGGGAATGGACGGCTTCCTCCGCCTTTGGGATCCCGACACGGGCGAGCGTCGCCAGAGCTTCAACTTCAGCCGCAACCTCCACGAGCTGGCCCTCGCCTCGGACGGCTCCTGGGCGGTGTTCGGCGGCGAGGGCGGGGCCGCCCTGATGGACCTGGCTCGCCCCCGGGCTCAGCCCCTGCCCGTGCAGGGGCGCGTGCTCTCCCTCGCGCTCGTCGACGAGGAGCGCGCGGTCGCGCTGGGCGTCGGCGAGGACCTGGCCCTGGTCGAGCTCCCCTCCCGCCGGCTCCTGTGGCGCAAGCCCGCGCACCCGGGGGAGGGCGGCCTGAACGCCGTGCGCTGGTCCCCGCGCCGGCGCGAGATCGTGACGGGCTGGCAGCAGGTCAAGGTGTGGTCGCTCGAGGGGCAGCTCTTGCGCAGCTACGGCGACGAGCTCCCGGGCAAGCGGGTCGAGGACCTGGCGCTCTCCCCGGACGGGTCGCGGATCTACGTCGCCAGCAAGGAGTCGCCGCTCCTGATCCTCGAGCGAGAGGGCTCGGGGCCAGCCACGCCCCTGAGCTTCGAGTCGCTCCGCTCGCCTTCCCCCGTCGTGTCGCTGGCGGTCCTCCCCGAGGGGGGGCTCGTGAGCGGCCACTTCAACGGGGCGCTCGTCGCGAGCGGGCCCGGCGGAGAGCGGGTCCTGGGGCAGCACGTCGGCTGGGTCCACAGCGTCGCCCAGGGCCCTGGCGCGCGGATCGCGACCGCGAGCAACGACGGCACGCTGCAGGTGTGGGACCTGAAGCGGGGCCCCGTCTGGACTCCCGACGGGCACCGGGGCGCGGGCGGCGTCCGTCAGGTCGCCAGCTTCGGGGAGCGGGTCTACAGCCTCGGCGTCGACGGCGTCCGGGTGTGGGACCTGGCCTCGAGTCGAGAGCTGCGCTACCTCCCCAGCGAGGTCGGCTCGCTCGGCTCGCTCCCCTTCGCGCTCCTGCGCTCGCCCACGGGGAAGCACCTGGCCCAGATCGCCCGGCAGGGGGTCGTGGCGACCACCCTGGCCAGCGGCGCCCGGGCGCGCTGGAGTTGCCCGCCCGAGGACGGCAGGATCGCGGGCGCGACCTTCACCAGCGACGACCTGATCCTCCTCTCGCTCGAGTCCAAGCGCATGGTCGGGATCGACCTCCGCCGCGGCGGCGCGGGCGAGGGGCAGACGCCCAAGCCGCTGCGCGCTTCGCCTGGGCACCTCGCCTTCCGCTACCTCCCCGCGGAGCGGACCTACCTCGTGGTCTATGAGGACCGGATCGAGCGCTGGCCGGAGGAGGGCAAGGGGGTCGGCGCCAGCCTGCCCTTCCGGGTCCTGCGCGCGACCTTCGATCCCCAAGGGGTGCTGTGGCTGGCCGGGACGGGGCGCTTCGTGTGCATGGTGCCGCTGCCGGACGGCAAGTCGCTCTGGACGCGAGACCTCTCTGCGCACCTCTCCCAGATCGCGGGCAACCCCGCGCTCAGCCCGGACCGCCGCTACGTCGCTCTGCCTCTGAAGGGGGACCGCGTGGGGGTGCTCGATTGCACCCAGGAGGGCGGGCTGCGCCAGGCCATGCAGCTGCCCTTCGAGCTGGGCGACCGGGCCACCTGCCTGGGCTGGAGCGAGTCCGGCGAGCTCCTGGTCGGGACCCTGCTGGGCCCGATCCTCCGCTATCGCCTGCCCTGAGCGGAGCTCCCGCGCTCGAAAGGAAGAAGGGAAGGAGCTGTCGCAACCAGCGATGGCTCCTTCGCGTTCCTGAGCTGGACCGGGAAAACTCGAAAACTGGAACGCGCGGTGGCCGCTCGGCGGAGCTGCCGTCTTCGAGTTTTCCAGTTTTCACCGTTCATTGTCTCGACAGAGAGGGAGCTGTCGCTCTTGCGGCAGCTCCTTCGTGTTTCGGAGCGCGACAGCCTCCGGGCGGGCACGGGCACGATTGGGCCCGAGCTAGAACTCCGCCTGGAAGCCCTGGTAGACCGCCCGGTAGACCTTGATCCGCTTGGGCACCTTGTGCGGCGCGAGGCGCTCCTTGGCCAGCGAGATCAGCTCGCCCAGGCGCACGCTGGCGTTGCCCGTGAGGGTCACGGCGACGCGCAGCTCGCGCTCGCCCTTGCGGCCGCTGCGGGTGGTCGCGCAGGCGCGGGTCACCGCGGGGTGGGCGCTGAGGGCCTGCTCGACCTCGAGCAGATCCACCATTCGCGCGTTGACCTTGGTGAAGGCCTCGCGGCGGCCCGCGAAGTGGAGCGCGCCCTCCGCGTCGAGCCAGCCCAGGTCGCCGGTGCGGAGCCAGCCGTCGCGCAGGAAGCGGGCCGTCTCGCGGGGGCGGCGCAGGTAGCCGCTCATGACCTGCGGGCCGCGCACGAAGACCTCGCCCGCGACCCCGGGCGCGGTGGGCGCCCCGCTCGCGTCGCGGACCTCGACCTCGACGGGGCCGAGGGGCCGGCCCAGGCTGCCGGGGACCGCGTGGGCCGGCGTGTTGCTCGTGACCGTCAGGGCCTCGGTCGAGCCGTAGCCCTGGAGCACCGGGCGCTGGGTGGCCTCGCTCAGGGCCTGGGCGGCCTCGGGCGGGAGGTAGCTCCCGCCGCTGGTCAGGATCAGGCCCGGGTGCAGCTGCGCCAGCGCGTCGCCGGCCCGGCGCGCGGCGCCCGTCAGGACGCGGACCAGGGGCGGGACCAGCGCCGCGAGGCGGATCTGCTCCTCGGCCAGGAGCGCCGGCAGACGGCGCGGGGAGGCGTCGCCGAGGAACACCAGCTCGCCGCCGACCGTGAGCGGCCCCAGGCCGGAGGTGATCAGGCCGTAGATCGGCTGGAGGGGGAGGGCCGCCAGCGCGCGGTCGCCGGCGCCGAAGGGGAAGGCCTCGTCGAGGGCGTCGATCGCGAGCGCGTAGTCGCGGTAGCGGTGCACCGCGCCGAGGGGGTAGCCCAGCCCCTTGTAGGTGAAGTGGCAGCTGACCTCCGCCTCGTCGGCGGGCTCGCTCAGGGTCGCGCGGGCCTCGCCTGGGCGGTGCGTGGGCAGGCCGAGGTCGTCGGGCTCCTCCTCGCCGAGGAGCACCGCCGCGCGCAAGCTGGGGAGACCCAGGAGCGCCTCGCGGGCGAGCAGGTCGGCGCGCCCGATCGCGAGCGCGGGCTCGGCCACCTCGAGGCGAGCGCTCAGCTCGCTCCGGGTCAGCTCCTCCTCGAGGGGCAGCGCGAGGGCGCCGCGCGAGAGGACCGCCAGGAAGGCGATCAGGAGCTCGGGGCCCGAGGGGAGCAGGAGCGCGGCCAGCTCGCCCTGCTCGAGGCCGGCTTCGCCGAGGGTCGCGCTGAGGCGCTCGACCTGGGCCACCAGCTCGGCGTAGGTCAGGAGCGGGGTCTCGCTGCCCGCGACCCGCAGCGCGCTGGCCTCTGGGGCGCGCTCGGCCTGCGCGAGGATCCTGCCCAGGAGCCCGCTCACGAGCGCCGCCCCTGGCGGCCGGAGCGCGAGCCCGGGCGGAACTTGATCAGCGTGATCTCGGGGCCCTCTTCGCCCACGCCGTACTCGACCTCGTCCATGAAGCCCGAGATCAGCAGGAAGGCCATGTCGCCGGGCTGGCCCGGGTCCGCCGCGAGCGAGTCGGCGAAGTCGACTCGCCCGGCGAGGTCCTCGACCCGCACGCAGATCCGGCGGCGGTCGCGCTCGACCACGACCCGCAGCCGAGAGGGGCCCGCGCCGAGGGCCACGTGCTCGCCCGAGGCGCGCGCGGCGGCGTTGCTGATCGCGACCGCGCAGGCCTCGTCGACCGAGGCCACGATCTGGTGCGCGCTCAGCTCGTCGAAGCCCGAGCGGCGGGCCGCGGCCTCGACCAGCGCGCGGACGGAGGACAGGTAGCAGGTGTCGCGGGGGACCTCGAGCCGCAGCTCCTCCTTCATGAGCTTCCTCGCTGACGGTGATAGGCCGCGGCGGTCACGACCTGCGCCTTGACCCGCGCTCGCCCGATCCGGGTCGCGCCGCTGATCAGCTCGCAGGCCACGTCGCCGAGCAGGGTCTCGCCGAGCCGCGCGTAGGGCTGGCGGCGCAGGCGCCAGCTCAGCCCCTCGTCGCGGCGCAGGGGCCGCGAGAGCGAGAGCTCGCAGGAGATCAGGTTCATGGGCCGATCCAGGGGGACCCCCTCCACGCCGTGCGCTCCCAGCATGACGGCCTGGCGCGCGCTTTCCAGCAGGTAGAGGCCCGGCAGGAGCTCCGGGTGCCCGTCGGCGAAGAGGTGGCCGGGCGGCGGCGGGACCAGGCGCGCGCGCAAGGTCTGGCCCTCGTCGACGAGCGAGCGCACGAGCACGTTCTCGGCGCGGCGCTTGTGGACGAGCTCCAGGGGCGGGGGAGCTGCCTCGTCGGGGGCGGGGGCGACCGGGCTCGGCGGCGGGGGCGCCGCGCGCGCGAGCTCCAGCTCGAGGGTCGCCACGACCGCGCCCGACTGCTCGAAACGACCCAGGAAGCGCTGCCCGGGGCCGGAGCCGCGCTGGGGGACCAGCACGAGCTGGATCGGGGCGTCCTTCTCGCACCAGCGGCGGAAGCGGAGCGAGAGCTCGCTCAGGCAGTGGACCTCGCCCGGGGCGAGGGGCAGGAGCTCGGCCGCCCCGGCCTCGGCGAGCTGGAGCGCGGCCTCGACCAGGAGGATCCCCGGCACGTGATCGAGGGGGTGGTCGAAGAAGTAGGGGTGCTGCTCGTCGACGACGACCCGCGCGTGCAGCTCGCCTTGCTCGGCGCGGAGCTCGCTCAGGACGCGGTCGGCCGGGCGAGCGCGCAGCGCTGCTGCGCGGGCGCGGAGGGCCGAGAGCGAAGGCGCGCGCTCCGCAGGCGGCGGCGCGGCGGGGCGCGCGGGCGCCGGGCGCGGAGCGCTCGCGCCAGCCCCCGCCGAGGCGGGGTCGATCAGGCAGAGCGCCTCGCGCTGGAGGGCGAGGAAGCTGCGCAGGGCGGCTGCGCCTTGGCGGAGGCTGGCGCCGAGCAGGCCGAGGTCGGCCGCGGCGGCCGCTGCGGGCTGCGCGGCGCTGAAGGCGACCTCCTGGGGGCGCTCCAGGGGCGCGAGGGGGGCCGGCTCCCAGGGGCGCAGCTGGCGGAGGAGCAGCGTCCGCTCGCCCAGGACGAGGGCCTTGAGCCCGAGCAGGTCGCGAGCCAGGAGGGCGGCCAGGCCCTCGAGTCCGGCCGCCTCGTGCAGGAAGCCCGTCATGGCCTGGACCCCTTCGGGCTCGGGCAGGCTCGCGAGGGCCACCTGCTCGACCGCGCAGATCCGCTCCTCGAGGCCGGCGGCTTCGCGGAGGGCCTCGGGGGTCCCGCGTCCGAGCGCGACCAGCTCGGCCAGGGGCGCGGCGCCGCGAGCGCGGGCTCGCTCGGCGGGCTCGAGCAGGAGCAGGCCAGCGCCCTCGCCGGGGGGGCCCCCCGCGGAGCTCAGGTCCTGAGGGCTCTTGATCGTGCGGGCCGCGCCGAGCAGGAGCGCGTCGGCGTGGCGGGCGAGCCTGTGCGGCGCGA
>CALDQK010001143.1 GCA_937911525.1 uncultured bacterium | reverse complement strand
GAGCAGGGCGTAGACCTCACGGCCAGCCAGGGAGGGCGGGCCGGCCAGGGCCAGCTGCTCGAGGGCGTAGAGCTCGTAGCGGCACTCGCTGAGGGGGACGCTCGCGGCCGGGGCCGCGACCTTGGCGTATTCCTCGAGCGCGCGCAGGCCCTCCTTGGCGCGCGAGAGGTTCGCCGCGAGCACTTCCCCCGCGTCGGTCCGCGCGCGGGTGTCGGGCGCGACGCTGGGATGGCCCAGGTCGCCCGCGACGTCGCGGGCCGCGAGGGCCTCGCCCAGCTCCGGCAGCGCGAGGGCCTGCTGGAGGCGGTGACGCAGGGCCTTGGCCGCGCGCGCCGCGGCGCGGTCCTCGGCCACGAAGCGGGCGTGCTCTTCGACCACGCGCAGGGCCTCGAGCGTCCGGTTGCGGTTGACGTCGATCACGCGCAGCACGCGCGCGCGCTCGCTCAACGCTCGACCTGGAAGCGCTTGGGGCTGGCCTTGACCTTCTTGCCGAACACGCTGAACACGACGAAGGTCAGCTTCTTGGCGTCCTCGGGGATGCCGGTCGCCAGCACGTCGTAGCCCAGACGCACGCCCTTGCCGTTGGGCACCGGGTAGCGGCTGACGGGCCAGCTGCTGGGGATCCGCTTGGCGTTCAGCCGCTCGAGCGCCTCGCCGCCGTTGTAGCGGAGCGGAAAGAGACGCAGCCCAGGGATCAGCCCCTGGTCGCCCGTGTCGCGCTTGTCGCGCATGGTCGCGGTGACGTGCTCGAAGCTGATCACGCGCGAGCTGTCCTTGTCGACCTGCCAGGCGAAGCCGTCGAGGCCGTAGACGTTGCGCTCCAGGTAGACCCGGGCCAGCGCCGTCCCCGCGCCCTTGTCACGCTCGAGGAACTCGATCTGGACGGTCTTTTTGTGCACCGGCAGGACCACGCCCTTGAAGAGCTTGGGCGAGAAGAGCCGCGCCGGGTTGACGTTCACGTCGCGGCCGCCGGCGCGGTAGACGTTGAAGTGCAGGTGGACCGTGGAGGTGTAGCCGGTCTCGCCCGCCTTACCCAGCTCGTCGCCCGCCTTGACCTGCTGGCCCTTCTGGACCGAGATCCGGCTGAGGTGCAGGTAGCCGGTGCGCACGTTGCCCCACTCCTTGGGGCCGCCCAGGGCGCTCCAGGGGATCGGGTGGGTGACGACGACCTTGTTGCCGGTCTCGGTCCGCTCGGGGTTGCCCGGCGCGATCACGTCGGTGACCACGCCGTCCAGCACGCTGAACACCGAGTGGTCGCCGCGGGGGAGCCCCTTGTCGAAGAAGGCGTAGAAGTCGATCCCCTCGTGGTGGTCGTAGCGCGCGCTGCCGAACTTGAGGCGGGGGCCGAACACCCCGCTGATCTGGCGGTTGCTCGAGCTGGGCTGAAAGCCCGGCTGATTGAGGGTCGGGTTGGGGACGGGCCAGACCGGCTTCTTCGGCTTGGCGCCGGCGGGGGCGCCGAGCGAGAGGAGCAACAGGCCGGCCGCGAGGGCCAGAGGCGCTGGCTTCACGGATACCTCCTGCGCTGGGCGACGACCGAGGGCCGCGCCCGCTTCACTTACTTGACGTCGAGGAGCTCGACCTCGAACACGAGGGTCGAGTTGGGGGGGATCGCGCCGGGGAAGCCCTGCGCGCCGTAGCCGAGCGCGGGCGGGATCGTGAGCTTGCGCTTGCCGCCGACCTGCATCGAGGCCACGCCTTCGTCCCAGCCCTTGATCACCCGGCCCTGGCCGAGGGGGAAGGTGAAGGGCTGGTTGCGGTCGTGGCTGCTGTCGAACTTGGTGCCGTTGGTCAGCCAGCCGGTGTAGTGGACGACGACGGTCTGGCCGGCCTGGGGCGTGGCGCCGCTGCCAGGGGTCAGGTCCTCGTACTGGAGGCCGGAGGCGGTGGTGACGGTCTCGGACATGGGAGTCTCCTCGCGTGAGCCCGAGAGGTTAGGGGATCCGCGCTGCCCTAACCAGTCGCGTCGAGGGCGCTTCGCAAGCGCTCCAGGCTGGCCGGGTCCTCGCTCAGGCGGCGCAGGGCCGCGGCCAGGCGAGGATCGGCCTGGGCCGCCTTCGCGGCGACCTCGACCGGGTCACCCGCGCTGAGGAGCTTGTGCCGCTCGGCCAGAAAGAAGGCCTCGTCGAGGTCGCGCGAGCGCACCAGCGAGCGCGCGACCAGGCTCTCGCACTGCAGCTCGCTCAGGCCGACCAGGGCCGCGGCCGCCTTGCCGAGCTCGTCCTCCTCGAAGCTGAGCTCCATGTTGCGCAGGAAGCGGTTCAGGAAGCGCCGGATCCCCTTCTGGGTGGGGAGCGCGAAGTGGAGCAGGTCGCAGGCGTCGCGCAGGCCGGGGGGCAGGTCGGGCTCGGGCTCGATCAGGAGGGCCGTCTTGTTGGCGCCGCGGAACTCGCGCGCCAGGTCGCGCAGCTGACGCTGGAGGCGCGGGTCGGCCTGCCAGGCGAGCAGGTCGCGCAGCACGTAGACCTCGGCCTCGCCGGCGCCGCGCTCGAGCAGCAGGCGCAGGGCGTCCTGGGGTTCGCGGGCGGTCGGCGCCCCCGGCAGCCCCTCGCCCTGGCGGTCGGTGAAGCCCTGGGTCGCAGACCAAAAGGTCAGCCGCAGCCCGAGGCGGTCGGCGAGGCGCAGCAGCAGGCGCTCCACCCGCTCCTCCTCGACCGAGACCGCGCAGATCAAGGGACAGCGCGCCTTGAGCAGGATCTCCAGCTCGCGCTCGTTGGCCTCGGCGTCGCTCACTAGAAACCTCGCTGGAGGAAGTCGGAGATCGAGAGGTCGAGGCTGGCCTCAGCGGGCTTGAGCACGTTGCTGAAGCGGAAGACCCCGCGCTCGAGCTCGATCGCGCGCTCGAGGGCGGCCAGGTCGCGCAGGGGCCCCCAGGTGGCGCTCATGACGCGACCCGCGGCGAAGGTCAGCAGGCAAGGGGCGGGCGCCTCGAGGTGCAGCGTGCCGCTGCGCTTGCTGCGCTCGAGCCCGCGCAGCAGCTCGTGCAGGTCGTCGCGGTCCTCGAAGCTGCCGTGCAGGTCGTCCCGGCTCTCGAGGGTGAACTCACCCGAGTCGTCGGGGAGGTTGTAGGCCCGCGCCAGGCGCTCGGCGGCGACGTTGGTCAGCGCGAACTTGAGCGTGCTGTCGCCGGCCTCGATTCGACCGTGCTCGGCGAGCTCCGTCCGCTCGCCGACCCGCGCTCCGTCGAGGAGCACCCCGTTGGCGCTGCCGAGGTCGACGAGCACGGGGCGCTCGGCGCCGGCCGGCCACTCGATGCGAAAGTGCTCGCGCGAGACCTTCGTGTCGTCGAGGACGAGGTCGTTGCCCGGCTTGCGCCCGCAGCGCAGCACCTCACCGCGCCGCAGGCAGGCCACGACTTCGTCGGCCTGGCGGAGGGTCAAGAGCAGGTGAGCGGGGGGATCGGCCGCGGGCACTATTGGACTCCTCCCCCCAATCTACTCGCCCTCCGGGGGCGCTGCGGAGCGCGAGCGGACGCGGGCGTCGTCGGCGCGCCGCATCAGCACCAGCAGCCTCTCGCGGCGCTCGGGGTCGCCTCCGAAGGTGCGGTCCTTGAGCCGCAAGCCCTCCATGAAGTCCCGCGCGGCGCGGATCTCGCGCGCCTCCAGATAGCAGCGAGCCGTCTCCTCGGCGACCTCCCACCAGGCGGCGGGGTCCTCGTGCTCGATCGCGCGCAGGACGCCGACGTACTCGTCGAGGGCCTCTCGCGGGCGCCGTCGCGCGCGCAGGACCTGGCAGCGCTCGAGGATCACCTCCAGCCGGGCCCGCTCGGCGAGGGGCATCCCCTCGAGCAGGCGCCAGGCCTCGTCGGCGCGCCCTTGCCGGCGGTAGACCTCCGAGAGCCTCAGCTCGGCTCGCCGCTGCAGCGGCGGGGGGACGCGCGGATCGGCCAGGAGCGCCTCCAGGCCCCGCTCCGCGAGCTCCGGCCGGCGGGCCTCGAGGTCGAGCTGGGCCAGGGTCAGCCGCTCGGCGGGCGTCAGCGGCTCGCCCAGGCGACGGGCGCGGAGCAAGAGCTCGCGCAGGCGCTGGGCCTGCTCGGGGTCGCGGCGGGGGGCCGAGAGCAGGAGCGCCCGCTCGAGGGCCTGCCCCTGGACCAGGGCGGTCCGCTGGTCGGGGTAGCGCAGGGGCAGGTCGGCCAGGCGCTTCAGCGCGTCGGCGCGCTGGTCGAGGGCGATCAGCGCGGCGATCTGGCTCAGGTCGAGCTGGGAGAGGGCGGCTCGCAGGCGCGGCTGCTCGTGGGCCTCGGCGCGTCGGAGGGGATCCAGCCGCCGCAGGGCCGAGCGGTCGCGGGCGCCCTCCTCGTAGCGCGCGAAGGAGCGACCGGCGCGGGCGGCCAGGAAGCGCTCGTGGGCCCGCTGCACCAGCAGCACCACCAGGCGGCGCTCGAAGGGCTCGAGGTGAGGGCCGGGCTCCAGGGTCGCCAGGCGCGCCAGGCCGCTCGCGATCGCCTGGTCCCGGTCTCCGCCCATGAGCAGCCCGCTCGCCAGCTCCTCGGCGTTGGCGAGGCTCCGCTCGACCTGCTGGCGGGTGGGCTCGTCCAAGCCCGGGGTGCGCGCCAGCGCGAAGCGAACGCGGGTCACGCTGACGCGCAGGGCGCCGGCGCTCTCCTCGCGCTCCTCGGCGCTGGCGGACTCCTTGGCGGTCAGGGCCTGGGCCGCCTGGGCTCGCTCGTTGAGGGTCGAGAGGGCCTCGAGCAGGCGCAGGCGGCGGTAGAGGTCCTGGGCTCCCTCGGGGCCCTGCTCGCCGCGGGGGACCAGCCGCAGCCCGAGGTCGAGGGCGGCCTTGGCCTGCGCGTATTCGCCGCTCTTGGCGTGGGCGCGCGCCAGGCCGACCTGGGCCTCGGCGCGCAGGTCCCAGTCGGCGCCCTCCTGGGTCAAGAGCTCCAGGGCGCGCCCGAAGGCGGCCGTGAGCGCGAGCAGCTCGCCGGCCTCGCGGGCCTGGTCGAGGGCGCCGAGGGCCTCCTCGAGGGCGCGCTCGCCTGGGGAGGCCTTGCGGCCGTGCTGAGGGAGGTAGCGGTAGTAGGTCTCGAGGGTCAGGATCGCGAAGCAGGTCGCGAGGGTCCGCTCGTCGACCCACGCCGAGCCCGGGTGCCATGACCCGCGCCAGCAGCCGCGCCCGCCCGCCTGGGCCGAGACGAGGGCGTCGCGGATCTTGGGGTTGAAGCGGCGCCAGGCGCGCCCTCCGTATTGATACATGGCCAGCGCCGCGTAGTAAACCTCGTAGGGGTTGCGGAGCAGGGTGCCGCCGCGAAAGCGCACGCGCACGCGGGAGACCTGGCGGGCTGCCATTCGGTTCACGACCGAGCGCGAGTCGTCGCCCAGCAGGATCCTCAGGAAGAGCCCGGTCGCGGTCATGGCCGGGTTGTCGCCCTTGCCGCGCTCCTTGTAGCCCGTGCGCCCCGTGCCGGGGTCGGTCACGCGGGCCAGCCAGCGCTTGACCCCGGCGTAGTTCTCCTCGGGGACCTCGACCTTGGCGTGGGCCGCGGACTTGAGCGCGAGCAGGACCCAGCCCGTGACGCTGGTGTCGGTCTCCTGACGGGGCGTGTAGCGCCAGCCGTAGCGGGGGTGGCGGGACTTCGTCAGGTAGGCCACCCCGCGGGCGACCGCCCGCCGGACGGACTCGACCTCCTCGCGCTGCAGGCACTCGGCGAGGGCCAGGACCCCGATCGCGACCTCGTAGAGGTTGCTCAGCCCGTTGTAGCGGCGCTGGGGGAAGGAGCCGTCCTTGCAGGTGCGGACCAGCCAGGTGCGCGCCTCGCGCAGCAGCTCTTGATAGGGCCCCGGCTGATCGGGCTCGTGGCCGGCGGCCAGGAAGCAGATCACCGCCAGGCCGGTGTGGCCGAGCTGGCCGCCAGCTGGGGGGATCGTGGAGGGGTCGCGGTGTCCGGCGGGGAGCGGGCGCCACACCCCCTGCTCGGTCCGGTGCCGGGCGAGCCAGTCCAGGCCGGCGTGGATCGCGGCCCGGCTGCCCTTGCTGTCCCCGCCGCTCCCGCCGCGCCCCAGCCCCCCGCCCTCGCCGCCGGCCAGGCCGAGGACCTTGCTCGCTTGCCCCGTCAGCTCGCCCGCGACCTCTCCCTCGGCCTCGGCGAAGGGTTGCTCGCTCTGGGCCCCGGCGAGGGCCTCGGCGAGGGCCTGCTCGACCGCCTGGCGAGCCTCGAGCTGGTCCTCGCGTTGGCTGGGGAGGACCGTCTTGGCCGGCGCGATGCGCACGGAGACGGGCAGGGCCTCCTGGCGCATGCTGAGGGCGATGGTCCAGAAGCTGAGCGCGACGAGGAGCGCGAGGTGGACGAAGCCGGCCAGTCCGTAGGCCGGAGATCGCTTGAGGGCCGCCCAGGGGTCCCAGGAGGCTTTCGCGGAGCGCCCGCGGGGCTGCTGGCTCACGCGCTGGGCGAGCGCTGCGGCGATCGCGGCCCGGCTGCGGCGCGGGGGGGGCGGAGCGGGAGAGGGGTCCGGGGCCGGAGTCGAGGGCCCAGGGACTGGCCTCCCAGGGACTGGCCTCCCAGGGACTGGCCTCCCAGGGACTGGGCCCGCGGCGCTCGGAGGAGGGATCGGGACGTCCACCTCCGTCGGCGCCGCGCGCGCCTGCGCCGTGGCGTCCTGTGGCTCCCCTTCCTCGTGCGCCTCGTCCAAGCTCGGTCCTCTCCTCAGAGCCTAGCTATACGAGGGTGACGCTGCCGGGGTTCCTGGGCCTGCAGGCTCCGGAATGGACGAACCCGCGCTCGAAGCTCGTTCGAGCACGGGTTCTCTCAGCGGGACCAGCCAGGCCGGAAGGGCCTGACCGGGCGTCGAGAGACGTCCTACTTGCGCTTGACCTTGTGCAGGGTGTGCTTGCGCAGACGAGGGGAGTACTTCTTGATCCCCTCCTTGAGACGCTCGGGCAGGCCGCCCAGGGTCTTGACCGAGGTGCGGTAGTTGAGGTCGCCCGTCTCGGTGCAGCGCAGCCAGACGTATTCGCGCGCTTGCTTCTTCTTGGCCATGACGTTCCTCGTGTGGAGGCGAAGGGGGTGGCGCGGCGGGTTCGCCGCGGCGGATGGCCGAGGAGAATATCACGGGCGCCTCGACGCGCCAGCCTCGGTTCAGCTCACTCCCATCGTGAGCCTTGCCAGGCAGCAGGGGTCGGGGTAGAACCTTGCGCTCGCGCCAGAGTGCGCCCCCAACCCCGTCCGTTCAGCAGATCAACGGTCATTGAGCAGGAAGCGTCGTCATGAAGTGGGATATTCACTCGCAGGAGTACCGTCCGGTCGTATTCCAGGACAAGTCCGCGGGGGTCGCCTTCTTGACCCGCTCGACCATCAAGACCAAGCAGACGATCACCTGGACCGACGGGAACGAGTATCCGCTCCACAACGTCGACATCAGCAGCGCTAGCCACCCCTTCTACACGGGTAAGCAGCGCTTCGTCGACGCCGCGGGCCGGATCGAGCGCTTCCGCCGCAAGTTCGGCACGGACTACACCCAGCCGAAGAAGAAGGCGAAGCAGGCGCCGGCCGAGAAGCCGGCCGAGACGCAGGAGTGGGACGAGGAGTAACCCTCGGACTGCCCTCCGTATCTGCTACCTACACGAGCCGCTCCGTCCTGGAGCGGCTCGTTTCATTTGGTTCGGTTGCCCCTTGCTGGGCCTCGGCAGCTGGGCAGGCCAGGTCCCTCTGGCTAGGACTCTTCGTCCTTGGGCTCGCCCCCGTAGCCGTAGCGTGAGTAGTAGTAGAAGTAGGCGCCGGCTTCGTCCTGGGGCTGCTGGTTGAAGATCAGCCCGACCGGGGCGGCGCCCAGGCGTGAGAGCTCGGTGTTGGCTTGGGTCGCGGCGCTGCGGCTCGAGGTGCGCGCCGAGACGACCTGGATCACGGCGTCGGCGGCCTGGGCCATGAGGGTCGCGTCGCTGACCGCGACCACCGGCGGGCTGTCGATCACGATCCGGTCGAAGCGGCGCCGCAGGCGCCACACCAGCTGGTGGAAGGTGTCGTCGCGCGCGAGCAGCTCGCCCGGGTTGGCTTCGCAGCGGCCGGCGCCCATGACCCACAGGTTCTCCACCTGGGTGCGACGCAGCCGCTCGCCGAGGTCCTCGACCTTGCCCTCGATGGCGTCGGCCAGGCCGGGTTCGAGGGGCTGGCCGAGGATGCGGTGGACCCGCGGGCTGCGCATGTCGGCGTCGATCAGGAGTGTGCGCCGGCCCGCCTGGGCCGAGGCGATGGCGAGGTTGAGCGCCGAGAGGGTCTTGCCCTCGCGGGGAATGCCGCTAACGCAGAGCAGCACGCCGCAGCCCTCGCTGGGGAAGGCACCCACCGCGTTGAGCTGGACGCGGGCTCGCCGGAAGGCCTCGGCGTAGACCGAACGCGACTCGCGCAGGGCCAGCAGCTCGACCTCGTCCTCCCGCTGGTGCGGGACCACGCCGAGGACGGGGATCCCGAGCGCGTTGACCGCATCCTTGAGCGTCCGCAGCCGGTCCGAGAGGCGCTCGAAGATCAGCGCGATCACCGCGCCGAGGCCGAAGCCGAAGAGGAGCCCGAGGATCACGTTGCGGGAGTGGCTCGGGCGCACCCGCCAGGCGCCCTTGGCCCGGTCGATGATCCGCGCGTTGGCGACCGCGAGGGGAGCCGCGTGGAGGAGGTCCTTCAGCCGCGAGGCGAACTCCTCGTAGAAGGTGCGGTTCGCGTCGACCTCGTTCTTGAGGCTCTCGTAGAGCCGCGAGCGGCGCGCGAAGACCCGGCTCTCCTCGCGCAGGTTGCGGTCCCGCTCCAGCAGGCCCTGCTCGACCGCGACCTTCTCGTCGCGCTCGCTGCGGAGGCGCTCGCGGATCTTCTCGATCTCGCTCTGGAGCTGGAGCTTGATCTGGTCGCGGCGAGCGCGCGCGATCCGGACTTCGTGCCACTCGTCGCTGAAGCGCTGGCGCAGACCGGCCAGGTCGAGCTCGGCCTCGCTGAGGCGGTTGCGCAGGTTGAGCACGATGTGGTTCGTAGCGATCGGAGACGCGCTCTCCAGCGGGCGCCCCTGCTCGAGGACGCGCTGGATCGACTCGAGCTGCGCGTTGAGCTGGATCCGCTGGCGCTGGATGTCGGAGAGGGCGTTGTTGTTGATGCGAATTCGCTCGACCAGCAGCTTCTCGTGCTCTTCGAGGAGGGGCGTCTCGGCCGACTGGTTGAGGAAGTCGCGCAGGTCCTGTTCGCTCTTGGTCAGCTTCTGGTAGAGCAGGTCGGCCTGCTCGCTGACCTTCTTCTCGGCGATCTGCGTCTTCTCGCCCCACAGCGTCTGGAGCTGCTCGCGGTAGGCCTCCGCGACCGCGTTGGCGTAGCGGTCGCAGCGCTTGGGGTCGGTCGACTCGTAGCTGACGTCCACCAGGTAGGTGCTCTCGAGGGCCTCGACCCGGACCCCGCGCTGGAACATTCCGCCCAGCTCCTCGGGGGTCGCCTCGCGCCCGAGCTCGAGCTCGAGCTCACGCGCGATCTTGGGGTTCGCCTTGACGGCGTCGACCGCCAGGCTGTGGCTCTCGAGGATCCGCATCTGCGTGTTGAGATACTCGGTCGCCACGTAGTCCGAGCTGTACATCTCGTAGCGGGCCCGGGTCGGGTCGGGCGCCTCCTTGGCCAGCTGGAGGCGGGCGGTCGAGGCGTAGACCGTGGGCAGGTTCGAGCTGCGCACGCCCGCTGCGACGCCGAAGAAGAGGGTGACTCCGATCACGAGGGGCAGGCGGCGCTTGAAGCCGAGCAGCGTCTCGCGCAGGTCCTCGGCGTCGAGCGGATCGCTGATCGTCGGCGAGCGACCGAAGTCCGACTCCAGGCCTGTCTGCGGCGCCTGCATTAGAAGAAGCCCTCGGGCACGAAGATGATGTCACCGGGCTCGAGGACCGGGTCGAGCTCTGGCTCGCCGCGCACGACGTCTGCCACGCGCACGGGGTAGGTGTGCTTCTTGCCGTCTGGGCCGCGGCGAATCAGGAGGACCGAGTTGCCGGCCGCGATCCGGTTCAAGCCCCCGGCCAGGGCCAAGGCCTTGCTGACGGTCAGGTCGGGCTCGTCGAGGGGAATTCCGCCCTGGGAGCGCACGGCCCCCAGCACGAACACGCGCCGCAGGCCGCGCGCGGGCACGATCAGGGTGTCCCCCGAGGTGAGCAGGATCTCCGAGCGCTGGATCGGCTCGGAGGGGATCTGGTAGGTGGCGATCCCCGTCTGGTTGCGCCGAACGAGCAGCAACCCGTCTTGGTCCGCCTTCTCGCCGAAGCCGCCCGCCAGGGCGAGCACCTCGTCGACGCCCAGGCGGCTGCCCTCCTCCAGGAAGAAACCGCCGGCTTGATTGACGCTGCCGAACACGAAGAGCTCTTGCTGAGAGGGGACGTAGACCACGTCGCCGGACTGGAGCTCGACGTCGGCCTCGAGGCGCCCGCGGAGGGCGATCTCGGGGAAGGAGATCCGATAGGTGCGGCGCTTGCCGCCGACTTCGCGCACGAGTCGGATCGCGGTGGCGTCCGGCTTCAGGCCCGGAGTCGAGCGAATGCCGCCGGCCATGGCCAGCGCCTGGCTGAGGCGCAGCTCCCGGCCGACGCCGAGCGCGTAGACGCCGGGGCGGCCCACTTGCCCCAGGACGTAGACCTGCCCCTCCTCCTTGATCAGGTTCACGTTGACCTGCGCGGCGCGGAGGTAACCGCGCTCGTTCAAGGCGCGCTCGAGGTCGCGGCCCAGCTCGAGGGGGGTCCGGCCGGCGGCGCGAATTCGCCCCAGGAAGGGCATGAACATGCAGCCGTCGGCGCCGACGCGCGCCTCCTTGCTGCTGAGCGCCTCCACCCCCGCGACCTCGACCTCCAGGATCGACCCGACGCTCAGTCGGCGCGCGTCCCGGGTAGGCGGCGGCGGCAGGTCGCGCGATATCTGGAGCGGCGGCAGCGGCGGGGGGTAGGGCAGGGTCGCGGTGCGGGTCACGATCGGCGCCCCGCGCTCGTAGTTGCCCCGGGCGAGGGGCGGCGCGTCCGTGTTCTGGCAGGCGGCCAGAGTGATCAGGATGGCGCCCGCGGCGCCGAGCTGGGTCAGGGGCCGGCTCACAGGCCCACCGCGATGGAAGCCGTGGCGATATGGATCCGGTAGTCCGAGTTGAGGAAGGGCGAGATCAGGTTGGTGAACTCGTAGCCAGCGCGGAGGCTGAGCCACCCCTTGATCCGCCACTGGATCGACGCGCCGGCCGTGTAGCGGTTGATGTGGGCCCTGATCCGGTTCAGGCGGCTGACCTCGCCGCGGTTGTAGCGAACGAAGGCGCTGGCGTTGACCTTGGGGGTGATGGACTGGCCGACCTCGAAGCGGACCTCGTCGTTGATGAGGAAGTTCGACTGGTTGCTCGGCTGGAGCGTGCGCGCGTAGGAGGCCGTGAGGTTGGTCCCCTCGACCGGGCTGTAGCCCGCCGAGACCTCGGCGACGAAGCCGGTGAACTCGCGGCGGTCCCGGCCAAAGGTCACGTCCACGTCCTGGAAGGCCGCGCCGACCTTGAGGGAGGTCGAGAGCTTGGGGAAGAGGCGACCGTCGATCCCGATGCGCGCCTGATGGACCAGGTAGTCGTTGAGGTTGCCTGAGCGTCCTTCGTCGTAGACCACTAGGAATACGTTGTACTCACCCAAGGCCCGAAGCTTAGGGGTGATTCTCCCGTAGAACTGAACGTCAGCGCGGTAGTTGCGCTGGTCCAGCGTCTGCAGCTGTCGGTTTTGGTACTCCAAGCGAGCGAAGGAGCCCCCCAGGCGCAGTCCGACCTTGCCCAGGCGGCCCTCGACGTAGGCCGCGGCCTGATAGGTGTCGAGCCGGACCAAGCCCGTCAGCTGGATCGACTGGGGGAAGATCGTCCGCTGCCAGCCAGCGTTGACGTGACCCTCGACGTCGACGGCGTAGAGGTCGAGGCGCGCTCTGGCGCTCTGGGTGAGGTTGTCGAGGTCTCCGGAGTCCGCGTATTCGAGGACCGCGGCGTTGTAGCTGAGCTCGAGGCGGTGGTCGGAGAGCTCCGTGTCGAGGCGCAGGCCGGCCTCGAGGCGTCCGTAGGCCTCGCGCCGGAGGCGAACGCCCGGGGCCTCGTGGTCCCCTCGCAGGACGTTGTCGTTGTAGCCCGACGAGGCGGCCGCGAAGGCGTGCGGGGTGGCGATCCCGCCCAGCTTGAGGTTGAAGGCGGGATCGAGCGTGTGGCCAGCGATGCTCAGCGGGCTGGGCTCGCGGCGCCGGTCCTCCAGCAGCCCGAGGTTGCGGAAGTCGTCGAAGCTCGACTGCTGGGCGCTGGCTAGGCCCACGCCTGCGCAGAGGCAAAGGCAGACGAGGACCGGGAGGGGAGGGGTGGGGCGCGTCACGCCAGCTCAGGGTCCAGACGGGCTGTCGGGCTGGGGGACATCGAGCAGGATCCCGAGCTCGTCGGGGTCGAGCAGCGCAGGCCCCGCGGACTCATCTTCGCTCAGGAGCTCGGAGCCGACGTTCTGCGGGTCGAGGCTGTTGCGATCCAGGATCACGAACTCCCCGTCGTTGGTGGCCAAGACCGTCAGGCTGCTGTTCGAGGGCAGGCCCAGCGAGGGGGCGCCAGGCATCGAGAGGAAGAGCGCGCCCTGGGCGTTGCCGAAGCGAGCCTCCACCGGCGGGGCCTTGGGCTCGATCCAGAGCGATCGCCCGTCTTCGTAGTCGATGCGGGTCTGCTCGCCCGTCTGGCTCAGGCGGGCGTCGCCCTTGGCGCGGACCTCGAGGTGGTCGTCTTGGCGGGTGCTGAAGGCGCCGACGCCGTGCTCGCCGGCGCGCTCGAGGATGGTCTTGATCTCGCCGGTCAGCTCGACCTTCGTGTCCCCCTTCGTCAGCTCGACGGTCGGGTTGTAGACGGTCAGCGGGAGGCCTGCGCGCAAGGTCAGCTCTTCGCCGCTCTTGAAGCGGAGCAGCGGGAGCTGGCGCGTTCGCGCCAGGGTCAGGGTCAGGCCCTCGGCCATGTTGACGGGGGCGCGCTCGTCGAAGCGGAGCTGGCCGTCCGTGCCGGCCACGTCGACCTCGGTGCCGGGCTGGACGAAGCGCAGCAGGCGTCGACCGGCCAAGGCCAGCGAGCCGTGGGGGGCGGCCTCGCTCGGAGGGAGGGCCTGGACCCTGTCGCCCTCGCGGAGGGCGACGCGGAACTTGGCGTCGCCCAGCTCGGGCAGCGCGCGGGAGCGGAGCAGCGCGGTGCCGCGGGTCTGGCGAACGGCGATCGTGGGGCTCGGCTCGCGCGCGGGCGGCTCCTCGACCGGCTCCTCGACCGGCTCCCCGGCAGGCGGCTCACGCTTGGGAGCGGCGTCAGGAGCCGGCGCCTCGCGGGAGATCACGCTGGAGGAGCGCTGGGCGATGACCAGCTCCGCTGCGTCCCCGCAGGGGAGCTCAGGCGAGCCTGCCAGGGCGGCGACGGCCAGGGGAGCGCCGAGGCCCTCACCCTGGCGGCTGAGGCCGATCACGGCGTTGCTGATCGAGGCGCGTCCCCCGGGCGTCCGCAGCGGCACGGGCGACTCACCGGGCTCGAGCATGCCCTCGCCGCGGACGAGGCCGAGGGCATCGTCGATCTCGAGGTGCGCGGCCTGCCGCAGGGTGAAGCGGGCGCCGTCGACGCGGCCGAGGAGCGCTTCGCCCGCCGCGGCGGTCCGCAGGGCGTCGCCCGAGCCGACCACCACCTCGGCCCCGTGCAGGGGAGGCACGCTGACGAAGGTCCCGTTGGGCCCGCGCCGGAGGAGGAGGTCGCCGCGGACGCTGAGCACGCGCCACACCTCACCCTCGGGCGGCAGCTCGCTGTCGAGCTCCCACTCCTCGCCGGGGGGGAGGACCTCGGGCTTGCCCTTTGCGATCAGGGGAATGTCGTCGGAGTTGGCCTCGTCAGCGCGCAGGCGCCAGCGCCCCAGGCCCAGCTCGCGGACCTCGAGGCTGTGGCCGTGGGAGAGGACCAGCGAGAGGCTCGGCCAGGCGAGCTGACTCTGGCCCGCGTGCTGCTCGAGGCGAGTCGCCTCCTCGCTCGCGATCACGACCACCCGCGCGCCCTCGTCGACCTGGGCGGCGAGGGGCCGCGGCAGGTCCAGCCGGACCGCGCGCAGGCGCGTCTCGAGGGTCGCCTCTCCGCGCTCCACGCGGAGGCCCTCCTGGCCCTGCGCCAGCTCGACCTGGGTGTCTACGCCGAGCCAGAAGGCAGCGCCGCTGGGGAACACCGCGCGCAAGGTGCCGTTGTCGCCCGTGCGCAAGCCCGCCTGGGAGGGGAAGAAGAGCGCGCCCTTGCTCAGCTCGGGGAGGGGCTCTTCCTTGGACTCAGCGCCTCGGCGCGCGAAGGCCACGCCGCTGACGTCGGTCACCGCGGCGGCGGGGATCCCCTTGCCGACGGCGGCGAAGGTGCCGAGGGGCGGCTCCTCGTAGCGGCGCCCATTCTCGTCGATGACGGCCGCCAGCTCGGCTCGACGGAGGAAGCGAGGGGGCTCGCCGTCGAGGGCCACGAAGAGGCTGTCGGGGAACTCGACCAGGACGCGCCCGCTCTGCTGCGGACGCTCGGGGTCGCTGAACACGAAGGTCTCGCCGGCGGCGGGTGAGAGCGCCAGCAGCGCCAGCAGTCCAGCGCTCAGGACGAGGGCTCCGCGCCAGCGCCTCAACGCTCGCTGGACCCGCCCGCGCGGGGCTCGCTGGAGGACTCGCGCGCCAGGCGCAGGCGCAGGCCATCGCGCTGGGTGACGCGCATTTGCTGGCGCGGCTCGAGGTAGACCGCCTGGCCGAACACGTAGGTCAGCACGTAGTCGTCGCGGCGCACCGAGAGGTCGAACTCGACGCCGCGCTCGACCTCGGCGGCGCGGGAGCCGTCGCTCAGGTCGACCCGCATGCTGCCGTCCTCCCGCACGCGCGCCGTGAAGCCCATCTTGGCGCCAGCCTCATGGAGCAGGTAGCGCCCGTCGGGGAGGTCGACCCTCGCCGCCCGCGGCAAGCGGGTCAGCAGGATCCGGGTGTTGGGCTCCAGGGTCACGTCGCCCTTGGGGCCAGCGACCGCGACCAGGACCCGCCCGTCGCCGCTGCGCACGGGGGGCCGGACCACCAGTTCGCCCCAGTCACGCGTCACGACCACGGCTCCGTTGGAGAGCTGGTAGCGCTTCTGGACGACGCCCTGGGGAGCCTGCGGCGGGGCCGGCGCGCGGACCTGGGCGCGCGGCTGCTGCGCGGGCTCCCGGCTGGGCCGGGGGGTAGGGTTGGTGGGCGCCGGCTCGGGTCCCTTGGCGACGACCGGCGGCTGCTCGCGGGTCGGGCCGGGCTGCTGGGCGGCCTTGGGGAGGTCGACCAGGAGCTGCTTGCCCTGGCGATAGAAGCGGAAGGTCCCGGGGATCAGCGTGAACTCTCGGCCGTCACCCAGCAGCTGGATCTTGTGGCCCTCGCTGGGGCCCGCCACGATCCGCGCGCGCACGCCGGAGATCTCGAGCCGGGTGGCGCCCTCGGGGTGCCAGGTCAGGGCCGTGACCTCGAGGTTCTTGCCCCCCCGGAAGCGCACGCTCCGGCCGGCCTCGAGCCGCACGTCCAGGCCGCCGAGCACCACCGGCACCGACTGGGCCCCCTTGGGCACGCTCAGCTCGACTTCGCCGATCCCCAGCTCGTTCACTCGCAGCTCAGCGGGGGCGAGCAGCTCGGCGCGGACGAGGTCGCCCAGGCGAGCGCCCGCGGTGCCGCTCTGGACGCCGAGGCGAAGCTCGCCGGCGCGCTTGGCCAGCGTCGCGGTGCCGCGCAGGAGCCCCAGCTCGCCTCCGGGCAGCGCCAGGCTGGCGCTGGCTGGCGTCTCGACCTGGGCCTCGCCAGCCAGCAGGGCGAAGGGCACCCCGCGGGTCGTCGTCACGCGACCCTGACTCTGCTTCGCCAGGCGGACTCGCATCCGCGGGAACGCGAGCTCGACCGCGCCCTGATCGCTCTGGAGACGGTCCTCGGCGAGGAGCTCCATCCCCTGGGCCTCGGCCGGCTCGACGCGGCGCGACTCGCCCGAGCGTGTCAGGGCGAAGCTGGACTCGGCGGTCACGATCCGCGCCAGCTCGGAGGGCGGCGGGAGCGGCTCTTCGCGCGGCTCGGGGGTCTGCGGCTCCGCCGGCGCGGCGCTGGGGGCCCCGAGCAGGATCACGCGCTCACCGCGCTGGATCGCGACGCGGCGGCGGCCGATCTGGAGCTGGAGGGCCCAGGCGTTGGTGTTGCTCGAAGAGAGCGTCGCGGGCGCGTCGCCTTGCTCCGGCGAGAGGTCCACGCTGTGGTTGCGGGGGAGGTCGAGCCGATAGCCGACGTGACCGCGCACGAGGCCTCGACCCGCCAGGCAGCGCAGGCGGGGGCGTTCGCCCAGGTGCACGGCCTCGAGCTTGCCCTTGATCACCTCGATCCGACCCGCCGGGATCTGCGCCATCGCCCGTCCGTCGAGCTGGTGGAGGCGCATCGTGCCGGTCTGGAGGCTCGGGATCCCGCGGCGCAGGACGAGGCGGGCGTCTCCCCAGGCGTGGACGAGGCCGCCGCCTGCGAGCTCGAAGTGCAGCTTGCCGTAAGGACCGGTCTTGAGGACGTCCTCCTCGAAGAGCACCAGCTGGTCCGACGAGCCGCTGACCGAGAGCTCGACCTCGCGGCCGCCGCGCAGGGCCCGCGCGCCGCCCTTGGCCAGGACGACCCAGCCGCTGGGGTCGCGATCGCCTTCGGGGAGCGCTACGGCTCGCTCGCCATCGCGGAAGCCGACGACGTCGGCGCGCTGGACGAAGCGAAACTGGCGCGAAGCCTCCTCGAAGAGGAGACGGGTCGGGCCCGCCGCGAGGAGCTGCCCCTCGAGGGTCTTGCCCTCGCGCAGCTCGAGCTGGTCGGCTCGGGCCACGCTGCAGAGGCAGGCCAAGATCAGCGCTAGCGTGAAGCTCCGCATTCCTCGCATAGTGGTGCCGCGTAATGGTTTGCGCAAGGTCCGGGTTGCGATCACGCCGCTCATTTTTGCAGGCTCCGCATCCCTCGCGCCTTGGTGGCACGTTGTCGCAAACCCCTCGGACACTGTCGCTTGCGTAGCCCCTCGCCCGGGCGAGGGTCGCAAAGCGAGACCCTGGGGTTCAAGACGAAGCCTCTCCTCGAGGACGTCCATGCCGCCACCTCCGAGGAGATGTGCGCGGCTGAGCGGGGGTTGGGATCAGTCCCAGCGAGTTCTTGCTTAAGTCCTTTGAGAACCTGGCAAGAATGACTAGTCCAGACCGATCACGCGGCGGTAGCGGAGCAGGTGGAGCCCGCCCTCGACGGCGGCTGGGAGGTAGAACGAGACCTCCAGGCGGCGGTGCAGGTCGCCCTCTTCGCGCAGGCCGAAGGCCTTGTAGAGGTTGCGGACCCGCTCCTCGGCGTGCTGGAGCTTGTCGTGGCGCCGCGCCCGCATGCGCCGGATCGCGGCCGGCTCGGGGGTCGCCTCGAGATGCTTGCGGTAGATCCGCACCCGCTCGGCCTTGAAGCGATAGACCTTGTGGGGGTGGAGCTGGCCGGGGCGGCGCACGACGAGGGTCACCGGCTCGTGCGAGAGGAAGCGCTGGACCGACTCCTTGCTGAGGTCGCCGGGGTGGATCCGATCCAGCGAGTAGAGCGGCCACACCGTCGAGCTGCGCTTGACCAGGTAGAGGTAGACCCACCCGAGGCAGGGCTCCTGCTCGCCGCGGCGGGCGGTGTGATAGCCCAGCGTGCTCCCGACCAGCTTGACCTCGTCTCCGCGGTAGAGGCTCTGCGGGACTCCTCCCCGGCGGAAGTAGGTCCTCGCGCGGGAGCGCTCGACGTAGGTCAGCGCGGTCAGCGAGAAGGTGCGCTCCACGATGAGCGGCACGTTGTGCAAGAAACGCGAGTTCCAGAGGACGTGCGGCTCCTGGCCCAGGATCTGGTCTGGCGCGTAGCGCTCGAGCCAGGTCTCCTCGGGGTTGAGCGGCGCCGCTGGGCCCCCGGTCTTGGGGGTGGTCGGGACCGGGCGGTAGAGCAGCTCGAGCTTGGTGACCTGTGAGGGGCGCAAGCGAGCGCGGTCCTCGCTCCGGCCGCTGTCGTCGGACAAGACCAGCTCGTGGGGCGAGAGCTTCTCGACGCGCCCGCGGGCGTAGCGGCCGTCGCTGCGCAGCACCTCGATCACGTCGCCGACCTCGAAGCGACGGATCTCCGAGCCGAAGCGGCGGCTGGTGAGCGTGATCGTCGGGCTCTTGGCCGGCTGTTTGCCGCCGCCGTTGCTGACCGCAGGGGTCGGCGGATCGCTGGGCTCGCTGGGGCCGGGGGGGGCCGGATCCTGTTGGCGAGGAGCGGGAGCGGGCGCGGGCTCAGGGCCGCCGCCGCAGGCAGCCAAGGTCAAGGCGCTGCCCAGGAGCAGGCCGAGCTGCGGACGAGCCAGGCTCACCGCAGCCCCAGCTTGCCGGGGTTGAGCAGGTCCTGCGGGTCGAGGGCGCGCTTGATCGGCGCGAAGACCCGCTCATGTAGCGTCCCCTGCGCTTCGCGCAGTGCCTCTCCCTTGAGCAATCCCACGCCGTGATGGTGACTCACGCACGCGCCCGCCGCTACCGCCGCCGCGAGGCCATCTCGCCAGGCGGCGCGGTAGCGCTCCAGCGTGGCCTCGGGGCCCTCCTGGAGGGCGGCGAAGGTGAAGTAGATGCTGCAGCCCTCGGCGTAGGCGTGGCTGAAGTGGGCCATCACCAGGGCGTGGGGCGAGATCGCCGCGCGGACTCGTTCGTGCAGCTCCAGCAGGCGCGACCAGGAGGTGGCGACCTCCATCGTGTCGACGAAGCCGCCCATCGCGTAGACGCCGCTCTGCTTGAAGCTGACCGCGAGCCGGTTGCGCCACCAGCGCTCGGCCGGCTCGGGCCCCTGGTCTTCGCCGCCGGCCGCCTCGCTGCAGCTCGCGAGGAGCGCCGCCTCGGCCTGGGCCAAGGTCGGCTCGCCCTCGCAGGTCGCCACCAGCAGGCAGCCCACGCCCGGGATCGTGCCGGTCAGGCGATTCGCCAGGGCCGGCTGGGAGAGGATC
>CALDQK010001142.1 GCA_937911525.1 uncultured bacterium | reverse complement strand
ATCTCGCCGGAAGGCCGCACGCGATGGCGAAGGCTAAATCCAGTCCCTCCCGCGGGAACTGGCTGCGGCGCAACAGTCCGGAAGCCGAGGCCGATCGCGCGGAACTGGGCCGCCTGCTCACGGCTCACGAGCTTGCGGCGCTGGGAAGTTATTATTGGGAAGGCTGGGCACGCGATGCCCAGCTTCCGCCCGAGCAGCTATGGCGGACATGGCTGATCTGCGCCGGGCGCGGCTCGTAGCCGGGCCGGTAGGCCTCGGGCGAGCCGAGGCACCCCGTGAGCAGCGGGGTCAGCAGAGCGAGGAAGAGGATCGAACGAGCGGCCACGGCCTATCTCCTGCGCGTCGCGCGCGCGAGGCGGAGTCTACCCAATCCGCCCTTTCTTCCCAACCATGTCCGAAGCAGGGGGCCCGAGATCCGATTCGGGGATCCGTCTAGGGGTTCGAGCTGACCGGGCTGGTCGAGCTGACCGGGGTCGCCGGGGTCCGGGAGGGGAGGTCCAGCGCCTGGGGCGCGTCCTGATCCCCCACGACCAGCGAGCGGTCCATGCCGCTCTCCCAGTTGGGCTGGCCGTTGGCGTCGATCAGCACCAGCTTGCCCGCGTAGGCGTTGCGGCCCGCCAGCTCGACCACCAGGGTCAGCGCCCTCGGGTCGCTGGGGTCCGCCGTGAAGGCGGGCGCCTTGCTCGGGTCCCAGCCGCCCAGCGCGGGGTCGGCGCCCACCAGGCGGAGCTCCTCGCCGGCCGCCAGGGTGGCGCGGGTGCGGAAGGTCACGGGGACTCGCTCACGGAAGGTCACGTCGATCGCCCCGTCGGTGCCGGCAGCGTCCACGTCGAGCAGCCGGTCCTGGCCGAGCTCCCAGCGCACGCTCCCGTCCGCGCGCAGCACGATCGCCTTGCAGCGGACCTGAGCGCCGGCCGGCAGGCGCACGCGCCCCGACCAGGCGGGGAAGATCCCGTCGCTGGTGAAGAGCTCGACGCCACCCGCCGCGCTCCAGCTGCCCAGGGCGGGGTGGTCGCCCGTGAGCAAGACCCGGTCGCCGGGCTGGGTGTAGGGCATGCGCACCAGGAGGTGCGTCATGGCCTCGGCCCGGGCCACGCCGAAGTCGACGGGGCGGTAGTTGGTCGCGTCGTAGCGCAGGACGAGGCCCGCGAAGTTGTCCGTGTAGCGGCGCGCGAGGGCCGCGTCGCGCAGCAAGAGCACGTCCTCGTTGCTGTGGTTGAAGGCCGTCCAGCTCCAGTTGCAGGCGCCCGTGATCACGAGCTCGTCGTCGATCACGGCGTACTTCTGGTGCATGGCCGAGTGCGCCGCGCCGACGTTGGCGCCGACGATCACGCGCCCGCCCGCGCGAGCGACCCGCTCGTCCTCGCCGGTCTTGTCGGCCTGCTTCTTCTCGGTCAGGAGCACGACCTCGACCCCGCGCTGCGCGGCGTCGGCCACGGCGCGCGCCACGTCGCGGTCGTAGAAGGTGAACATCGCGATCAGGATCCGCCGCTGGGCCGCCTTCATGGCGTCCACGATCCGCTGACGGGGCCGGTCCTCGGGCGAGAAGAGCAGCTCGCCGTTGGCGCCTTGCGCGACTCCCGGCTGCTCGGTCTGGCTGCCCCAGAGCTCGCCGAACTCCTCCTGGTAGCCCGCGACGAGGCCCGGATCGTCGAGCACGATCATGTTCTCGTCGTTGACGAGCTGCGCGGTCTCGTTCCAGTTGAAGGAGCCCGTCATGACCCGCGCGCCATCGATCACGGTGAACTTGTGGTGCATGATCGCGTAGCGGTGCGAGGTGTTCTCGAAGCGCTTGATCGCGAAGCCCTCGGCCTCGATCGTGTCGTCGAGGGTGTTCCAGGGGTTCCGCGCGTTCTTGGCGTCGACCACGATCCGGATCGCGACGCCGCGCGCCCGCGCCGCCCGCAGGGCGACCAGGAAGCGCTCGTTGCGAATGTTGTATTGCGCGATATCGAGGCTCTGGGTGGCCCCGTCGATCAGCTGAAGCGCGACCGCCTCAGGGTCCTCGAAGGGCGCGAAGTGAGCCTGCGGTCCAGGTTGGGCCGGCTGGGCGAAGGCGGGCGTGAGGAACAAGCACGCCGCGCTGAGCACTAGAGGGAATCTCACCTGCTCCGCCGCTGCACGCGGCAGACCAGGCAAGTGGAACGCAGCCGAAGGACTTAGCGCGTCCTCGACGGTCGCTTTTCCGAATCCTGAAGGCCACGTGTGGCGGGAAGGGGCGGGCGCAAAGCGCTCTATCAGTTCCCCAAGCGCTCGATGCGGACGCTCTGGCCGGCCTCGACCTCGTGCTTGCGCGCGAAGTCACCCAGGTTGAGGGCGAAGGCCACCCGCCCGCGGCTGTTGGGGTAGACGAGGGGCGCGCCCCGCTCGACCTCGCCGAAGGTGTTGGCGAGGGGGATCACCAGCGGCGAGCGGTCGCCGATCCGCACCCGCAGGATCGTGCCAGGCGCCCAGCCGACCTGACCCAGCAGCTGGGCGGGGAGGTTGGTCCATACGTTGCCGAAGGGCAGGTCGACCGCCTCGATCTCGCCCACGAGCGCGTCCTGCTCGATCCGCCCCACGCTCGGCTCGAGCCGGACGTAGTCGCTGATCACGGGCCCGACGTCGCCGAAGTCGGCCCCGCCCCCCGCCAGCGCGCCGCCGACCGGGGCGAACACGTCGCGGCCGTGGAAGGTCGCGCTGCGGGCCGGGATCAGGAGCGAGCGGTTGACGACCTCGCGCACCTCGGCTGGCCCGTGGCGGCGCAAAGCCTCGCTCAGGACGCCGTTGTCGGGCGCCACGAGCATGGTCCCGTTGTTGAGGCGGGCCACGATCGCGCGCCGCTCGGTGCCGACGCCGGGGTCCACCACGATCACGAACACGCTGCCAGGCGGATAGAGGCCCGGCGACTCGCCCAGCAAGCGACTCCCCGCGCGGACGTCGAAGCGGGGCACCTGGTGGGTCAGGTCATGGATCTGGCTGCTCGGAGCGCGCGCGGCGATCACGCCGCGCATCAGGCCCACCGCGTCGTCGCGAAGCCCGAAGTCGGTCATGAGGACCACGGGCGCGCCGACCTCGCGCGGGCCGACCTCGCGCGCGCTCGAGGCGGCGTCCTCGCTGGCGCAGGCCGCGAGGCTCAGGCAGAGCGCCAGGCAGCAGAGCGGGCGCGTCACTGCGGTCGCTCCGGCGCGAGGCGGGTCTTGGCGATCGCCCATACGCCGACGAACGCGACGAGCGCGCCCAGGGCCGTGCCGGCGGGCGTGACCCAGCCTGGCAGCTCGTGGCGGGGCCCCAGCCAGCCGAGGAAGAACCACAGGTAGGCCGCGGTCGGCGCCGCGGCGAAGAGGGCGTAGCTGAGCGGCCCGACCTTGGGCGGCTCGGGGAGGGGCGGCGGCGGGAGCGCCTCCTCGCTCGGCTCTGGAGCGCCTTCACGGCGCGCCTTGGCAGCGGCGCGCTTCTGCTCGCGCGCCTCTCGCTTGCGCTTGGCGGCTTGCTTGCGCTCGTGCTCCGCCTCGAGGCAGCCCGCGCAGGCCACCGAGCCGCCCAGCTCGCCGCGGTGCAGCGAGCAATAGGAGAAGCCGCAGAACAAGCAGGCCTCGACCCGCTCGGTCTTGCCGCAGGTGTGGCAGCCGCCCGCGCTCATCGCTTGTTCGCTTCCGCGCGCCGAAGCAGCCGCGTCGTCCCGCGCAGGCCGCGCGCCAGCGCGTCGAAGAGCTCGTCCGCCTGGACCACGCTCAGG
>CALDQK010001141.1 GCA_937911525.1 uncultured bacterium | reverse complement strand
CGGCCGCCCAGCAGCCGGTGCAGGAGCGCGCCCAGCAGGTAGACGTCGGTCGCGCGAGTGGGCGCCAGCCCCTCGGCCATTTCGGGCGCCATGTAGCAGGGCGTCCCCGCGACCTGGCCCTCGAGCTCGCTCGCGCGCGGCACGCCGCAGGCGCGCTGGGGCCCCTCGCTCAGGGCGCAGGCCAGGCCCCAGTCGACGACGTAGACCTCGCCGTAGGCGCCGACCATCACGTTGTCCGGCTTGAGGTCGCGGTGCAGCACGCCGCGCTCGTGGGCGAAGGCCAAGGCGTCGAGCACGCCGCGCAGGACCTCGAGGTGGCGCCCGAGGGCGCCTGAGTCCTCGCCCGGCGGGTCCTCGCGCAGGAGCGCCGACCAGGGGCGCCCCTCGATCCGCTTCATGACGAGGTGCAGCTCGCCGCTCGGGCCCTCGCCCAGGCTGTAGACCGGGACCACGTTGGGGTGGTCGAGGTAGGCCGTCACCCGCGCCTCAGCCAGGAAGGCCGCCGGCGCCCCGGCCGCCAAGACCTTGACCGCGACGTCGCGCCCCAGGGCAGGCTCCGCGGCGCGGAACACCTGCCCCATGCCGCCCGCCCCGAGCAGCTCGCCGAGCTGGAACTCGGCCCGCCAGTCGACCTGGCCCGCGGGGCGAGGCTCGCCGCTGGCGGGCGGCGACCAGGGGAGGGTCGCGTCTGCCCCCGGCGCCGGCGCCGTCGCGCTCGGCGGCGGCGCCGTCGCGTCCGGCGGCGGCGTGGTCGCGCCCTGGGCACTGGGCGGCGGAGGCTTGAGGGTCAGCGCGGCGCAGGCTGGATCCTCGGGGTCGAGCCCGAGGGTCTGGGTCAGCTCGCGCCAGCGCTCCCCCGCCGCGCTCATCCGGCCGCGAAGAAGATCGCGAGCAGGATCACGACCGTGATCCCGCCCAGGGCTGCGCCGAAGATCGCGACCTTCTGCTCGGTGTCCTCGAAGCGGCGCTTGTCGGCCAGGCCCGTGGCGCGGCGCCGGCGGGCCGCCGACTGCTCGACCGCGCGCTCGACCGGGTCCTGAGCCTCGCTGGCCTCGACCGCGGCCTCGACGGGATCGAGCTCGGTCTCGGACTCGAGCTCCAGCCCGTCCTCCGAGTCGAAGGTCAGGACCGCGGGCTCGCTGCCCTCCTCGCTGGCCTCGGCCTCCTGGCCGACCTTGCGCTTGGCTCGCCGGTGGCGGATCCGCGCCATGGTGACGTCGAGGTTGCCCTTGCTCTTGTTGCGGGAGGGCGCGCTGCTGCGCCGCGGCGCCAGCTGCCAGACCCCGCGCAGCGAGCCGCCCAGGAGCGCGAGCATCGCGATCAGGCTCAGCACCGCGCCGACCTGCAGGCTGGCCTTGCTGCTCTCGAGGACCAGCCCGCCGTAGACCGCGAGGAACAGGACCGAGCCGCCCGAGACGACCAGGCCGCCGAAGTGGACCGCCAGGGTCGCCCGCAGGCGCTCGAAGTAGAGCAGCCCGCCCAGGATCAGGAAGCCCAGCCCCGCGATCGGGATCCCCCAGCAGGGGAGCTCGAGCCCGCCCAGGTCGAGGTTGCTCGCCCAGGCCGTCAGCGTGGCCTCCTGGCCGCTGAAGGGGCTGCCCGCAAAGCCGCGCCCGAAGGCGCTCAGCTTGATCTTGACCCAGGGCATGAAGCCCGCGAGCAGGACCAGCAGCCCCAGCCCCGCGCTCGCCCAGGCGATCGGCTCCGCGTCGATCGACTCGCGGCTGGTCGACCCCTCGATCACCCGGGTCACGCTCCCGGTGCGACGGCGCTTGCGGTGGGGCTCGCGCCCCTCAGCCGCGCCGGCGCGATAGCCGCGCAGCTCGCCGAGCCTCGCCACCGTCCGCGAGAGGCCGCTGACCTGCGACCCCTCGTCGCTCGGTCCTCGAGAGGGCGCCTCGCCCGCTTCGAGCGCGCGGAGCGCTTCGAGCAACTCGAGCGCGCTGCCCGGCCGACGGGCGGGGTCGCGCTCCAGGCAGGCCAGGATCAGCGCGTCCCAGGCGGGGTCCACCCCTTCCGTGGCAGAGGGGTCGGGGAAGCGGCCCAGCGGCAGCGAGCCCGTCAAGGCCTCGTAGGCGACCACGCCCAGGGCGTAGACGTCGGCCCGGGCGTCGACCTCGTTGCCCTCGATCTGCTCGGGGGCCGCGTAGTGGGGGGTGCCCAAGGCCTGGAGCGTCCCGGTCAGGGTCGGGACCAGGCTGTGCATGGCGCCCTCGACGGCGGCCTTGGCCAGGCCGAAGTCGGCCAGGCGCACCCGCCCGTCGTCGCCGACGAGGATGTTCCCCGGCTTGACGTCGCGGTGCACGATCCCGCGCTCGTGCGCGTAGGCCAGCCCCTCGGCCGCCTGGCGGAGGATCCCGGCCACCTGGTCCGGCGCCTGGCCGGCCAGGCGCTCGCGCAGGTTGCCGCCCTCGACCAGCTCCAGGACCAGGTAGCAGCAGCCCTCGACCTCGCCGAAGTCGTGGATCGTGACCACGTGGGGGTGGTTGAGCTTGGCCATGGCCCGCGCCTCGCGGGTGAAGCGCTCGGTGAAGCCGAGGTCGTCGGCCAGCACCGGGGGCAGGACCTTGATCGCGACCTTGCGGTCGAGCTTCTTGTCGCGCGCCACATAGACCGCGCCCATGCCGCCGCGCCCGAGCAAGCCGAGCAGCTCGAACTGGGGCAAGAGGGGCTCGAGCTCGTCCAGGCTGGGAGGCTCGAAGCTGCCCGGGGTCGGCGCCGCCGCCAGGGCAGTCTGCATCAGGCAGGCCGGGCAGAGGCCGCCAGGGGCGTCCTCGCCGAGGGGCTGCTCGCAGCGGGGGCAGGTGGTGTCGGGCTCGGAATCGGTCACGGTCGTCATGGGTGGTGGTCTCCTCACCACCCTCTTGCGGAAGTCGCGCTCAACGTTACAGGCCCACAAGCACCTGTCACGAAGATACTTGCAGCGCTCGCGCCAACTCCCGCAGCTCGGCCTCGGCCTGCCCGCCCTCGAGCGCCCCGGCCGGGAGGGTCTGGGCGACCTCCTCGTGGACCGCCCCGCGGAAGCGGCGCCGGAGGCGGTGCACGGCGACCCGGAAAGCGCCCTCTTTCAGGCCGAGCGCGGCCGCCGCCTCGCTCATGGGCGCCTCGGCCTCGCCGACGAGGTAGCCGCGGGCGGCGGCGAAGAGCTGACCCTGGTCGCGCTCGCGGTAGGCCGCCTCGAGCCGGTCGAGGGCCCGCCCCAGGATCGTGAGCGCCCAGGCCCGCTCGAAGAGCCGCTCGGGCGTTCGCTCGTGGGCCGGCTCGCGCAGGTAGCGCGCCTCGGGGTCGTCGCTCTCGAGCGAGAGGAGCGCCTGCCCTCCGCCGCGCTTCTGAGCGGCGCGCTTGTCCCGCTCGTGGCCGAGGTAGCGCTTGAAGGCCGTGATCAGGAAGCCGCGGAAGCGCCCCCGCTCGGGGTCCGCCACCGCGAAGGACTCCTTGGCGAGCATCTCGGCCAGGAAGCCCTGGACCGCGTCCTGGGCATCGCTGGCGCTGCCCCCGCGCCGGCGCGCGTAGGCGTAGAGCGGATACCAGTAGGTCCGGCACAGCTCCTCGAGCGCCAGCCGCGCCTGGGGGCTCTCTCCCCGCGCGGCGAGCACCATGCTCCAGTGGGTCGTCACGAAGCGGGGGGAACCTGCCAGCATGCCGGATTCTAGCGGGCTCTCGTGCCCGTGCCGGTGCCCGCGCCCGAACAGGCGACGCGGCAGGGTCAGCAGGCGGG
>CALDQK010001140.1 GCA_937911525.1 uncultured bacterium | reverse complement strand
CGCGTGTGGGACGACGGGCAGATGTTGCCCACGCGAACGGGTCGAGGAAACGAATGGACGGGCAGGTCCGGTTCAGGGGCGGGAGAGACCCTGACGACAGCGCTCGAGGGCCGCGAAGGCGAGCACGAACCAGAGCGTCAGCCATGCGAGCGGCGGGTAGCGCAGCCAGACCAGCTCTGCTTGGCTGACGCTGCCCGTGAGGGCCTCGACCTGGGCGAAGCCAAGCAAGGCTTGGGCGAGCACGAGGAGCGACAGGCCCCACAGCGCTGCGCCTTGGAGAAGACCCACCCACACCCGCGGGCGACGGGCGCCCCGGAGGCGGCCCTCGCAGCCCAGGACCGGGCAAGCGTGTGAGAGCTCGCGCGCGCAGCTGGAGTGGACCGCGAGGCGACACTCCCGACAGCGACGGCGCGGCTCCCAAGGAACCAGGCCCGCCCTGCAGAGAGGACAGCGGAGGGAGAGCGGGTGGAAACGACGCCGGAGCTCCACGCCTTCAGCCTAGCGGCGGGGGCGGACGGCCGGCAGGGGTCGGCTAGCCGACTCCGGTCCGCTTGACCCGAAACTCGGTCACGTAGCCGGCGTTGGGGTCGAGGAGGTGCGTCGTGCCGACAACGTAATAGTCACCCGACCAGATCTTGCCGCAGCCTTCGATCGCGATCACCTTGCCCGGCACGATCGCCGTGTTCCCCAGGCAGTTGCCGTAGCCGTTCACCGCGTCGAGGGCGCGGTCCTCATAGATCGCGCTGGCGAGAGCCTTGGCCTCCTCCGGGCTGTTCGCCTGCCGGAGGCTGACCTGCAGCTTCGCCGCGCCGAACTTGCTCTCGGCCTGCTTGGTCGCGACGGTGGACGCCCCCATGGCCGAGCTGAGCGACTCGTTCTGCTGGATCACCGCCTCCTTCTTCTTCATGTCCCAGCACCGCACCACGACCTGGGTCACGACATTGTTCAGGCTGGCGCGCGGATAGAAGGCCTTCAGCTCCTCGCCCCACTTGATCGTCACCGCCTGGCCGCCCGAGTGCTGCGGCTTCTTGAAGCGCAGCTTGGCGCCGTTCTCGACCAGCGCGACCTCGTAGCCGTGCGCGCGGCCCAGCTCGTGGATGTAGTCGATGTTGCTCTGATTGTTCTGGACCAGCCACTCGTGCTGGCTACCCGTGTCCTCGACGTCCGGCGTGAGTCCCTCCTCGCTGATCAAGGAGGACACGACGTCCGAGACCTTCTGGTTGAGGAAGGTCCGCTGCTTGCGACCCCGCCGCAGACGGTGCAGCTTGTCGTAGGCGCGCACCACGAAGGTCGGCGAGCCCGAGGTGGGGAAGTCCGGCTCCAGGGAGACGATCTCGCCCTTGAACACGGTCGCGATGTCGCCGAGGAAGCCGGCCTGGACCTCGACCTCGTTCCCCATCGTGAACTCGCTCGCGTCCCCGACCACCCCGTGGGGGTTGCTGAAGCGCAGGACCCCCATGTCGATCAAGCGGAGCGACTGCTGAACCTCGACCTTGAGCAGGTGCGGCAGGAGCTCCGACGACAAGGGCGAACCGTTGATCTTGACCTTGAAGTCCGGGACCTGCTTCTCAGTGCCCGACATAAGTCACTCCCTAACAACAGCTTGAAGAGGCCGCTGCTCAACTCGGAAGTCTAGCACGTGCGCCCGGGCCCCGCTCCGTGCCTATCAGCGAGCGGCAGGCGCACGATCCGACGCTCGGCGCAGCGCTTGCCGGCGGGCGGAATCCGCACGCGCACGAAGGACTTCTTGGGCCGGCTAGGACCTCCCAAGAGAGGTCTTCATGCAACGTCTGGTGAGCTTGGTCCTGATCCTCGGCGCGCTGCCCCTCGCGAGCGGCGCCATGGGCTGCAGCGGCTCTTCGAGCACCAAGGCCCCCTTCGCGTCGGCCGCGACCACGGCGGGGGCCACCTCCGCGACCGCAGCGACGCCCGCCACGGCTGCGGCTCCCACCCCCTCCCCGGCTCCCGCTGCTTCCCCCGCGCCGGCGCCGACGGGCAGGCCCACCTATCGGATCTCTGGCTGGCTGCCTCGCTGGGCCACGACCCACGGCGACGCAATGATCGACGCGAACACCGGGATCGTCCTCGACGAGGTCAACCTCTTCGCCTGCGGCCTCAAGCCCGACGGCACCCTGATCCGCGCCAGCGGCATGGACGACCCAGCGCGGATCGCGCTGATTCGCTCCCGCGGCGGAGAGGTGATCCCCACGATCTACGACGTCAACGACCGCGACGCCCTCGCAGCGATCCTCGGCGACCCAGCCGCCCGCGCCCAGGCGATTCAGTCGATGCTCGACCTGCTCGACTCGGGCGACTACGACGGGATCGACATCGACTTCGAGCACGCCAAGAGCGCCACCCGCGATGCCTTCAGCGACTTCGTGGCCGACCTCGGCAAGGAGGTCAAGCAGCGCAACAAGGTGTTCTCGGTCACGATCCCGGGCAAGCGCAAGGACCTGCCCAGCTGGGCCGGCTACGACTACGCCAAGCTGGGCGCGGCCGCCGATCGCATCAAGATCATGACCTACGGCTACAGCGGGACCTGGACCAGCTACCCGGGCGGCCCCATCGCGCCGACCGACTGGATCGAGAAGGTGCTCGACTACGCCACCAGCGTGATCCCAGCCAGCAAGATCCAGCTGGGGATTCCCTTCTACGGCTACGACTGGCCCGACGACGGCTCCCAGATCCGCTCGGCGACCTATCGCCGCGCCCAGACCTTGATCAGCCAGCACAACGCGACCGTGACCTACGAGCCCTCCCGCGGTGAGTCTCACTTCAGCTACGTCGAAGGCGGCGTCACCCACCAGGTGTGGTTCAGCGACGCCCGCTCGGTCGAGGCCAAGGCCGAGCTCGTCAAGCGCTACGGCCTGCACGGGCTCTCGATCTGGGCGCTCGGCTACGGCGACCCCCCGGTGTGGGACGCCCTGCGCCGGGTCCTCAAGTAGCGGCTACTCGTCCGCGAGGCGGAGCACCCACTCCCGACCGCGCTGGCTGACGCCGCCCCTCGTCACGACCGCGGGCTCGCCTCGGAGCACGTAGACGCCGCGCTCGCCGTCGAGGTCGGCCCGCTCCGCGCGAGCTGCCAAGCCCTCGGCCCGCAGAGCCACGCCCTCGCGCGCCTCCAGCGAACGCAGCAAGCGCCGGGCATAGCTCTCCTCTGGCTCGCCCTGCCGGGCTCCTTCCCGCGCGGCGCGCAGGTCGAGCAAGACCTTGACCCGCGCCCCCTCGACCGAGGCCGGGCCGCGCTTGGGCAAGCGAAGCTGCGTGGCCCAGCCACCGCTCAAGGAGAGCTCGACCGCAGGCCGCTTCGGGCTGCCGGCGCGACCTCGACCACGGACCGCCCCGGCGCGGAGCTCCAGCTCACGCACCTCGCTCCCCTGACCTGACTTCTGCTTGGGCGCGCGCTTCAAGCCCAAGGCCACCCCGCGCTCCCCTCCTGCCCGGAAGTCCCCCAGGGGCAGCCGCGCCCGCTCACGCTGCTTGCGCCACTCCTCCCGCGACACTCCCTTGGGCCGCGTCCTGGGCGGCATCAGCTCGGCCTCCAACCAGCCAGCGCGCAGCCAAAGCGGACTCTCACCGGCCACCCCCGAGAGCTCGAGGTCGTCCGCGCCACCCCCGCGGGCCAGGAGCTGGAAGCGCTCGCCTCGCTGCGTCAGCTCC
>CALDQK010001139.1 GCA_937911525.1 uncultured bacterium | reverse complement strand
GTGGATTACTTGCCCCGGCTGTAGCCGCCGGCCCAGATATAGCGGGGCCCGCGGGTCCGGGTGGTGGTGCCGCGGTTGGGCGCGCTGGGCGCCTGGCGCTCCACCTTGTCGGGGGAAGCGCTCGTCACGAGCCCGCGTCCGTTGGGGGCCATGAAGAGGAGCATGAAACCCATGAGGCCAAGGCTGGCCCCGTATAGCGCTTTGAAGAGCATTCGGCCTCCAGCTTAACCCATGGGGTGATCGCTCTCCGCCCAGCGCATGCGCTCGAAGCTCTGCGCGCGGACGAAGACGACGATCGGGACGAGGAACACGAGGAGCAGGGCGCAGCACGGGTAGCGGAACAGCCGCACGTCGCGCGTGACCTTGACGTAGGTCGTGCCCTTGAAGGTGGATTGAGGGTGCTTGGTGAACTGGAGCAGGTAGGTCCCGTTCGGCACGCCGGTGATCACGGTCGAGCCCGAGCGGCTGCCCTCGGACCAGTCCGAGCCGCTGTAGTAGGAGAGCTCGAGGCCGGCGTAGCTGGCCCGCTCGCGCTTGGGGTCGACCAGCATGCAGTCGAGGTAGACCCACTGGTTCTGCATGCCCGGCGCGCGGCCCTCGATCTCGATCGTGGTCGGGTTCGAGAAGGAGTCGATCACGATATCGTTGGCCGAGGCCCCCCCGGCGTCGATCGCGCCGGCCCAGAGCTGCTTGTCCTGGCGGGTGCCGAAGTAGAACAGGCTGAGCACGAACCACAGCGCGACGCCGACCAGCATGGCCTTCTTGACCCACTCCTTGGTCGCGGCGTGGGGGTTGGGCTGGCAGGGGTGGATCCCGCGCGGCTCGCCGATCCGGCGGGTCGGCTCGCCGAAGGCGGCCACGACCTCGTCGCGGGTCAGGTAGCGGCCCGCCGACCAGTTCACCTCGCTGCCCTCGACGCCCTGGGCGCCCTCGCAGCTAATGATCGCGGGCGGATCGACGTAGTCGCTCGCGGTCGCGACTTCGCCGCGACGGACCTCCCAGCTGAACTCGCCGAGCACCTCGTCCACCACCGCGTCGGCGGTCTGGAAGTGCTTGAAGGTCTGCTTGTTCCACATGGCCTGGTTCAGGCCCGTGCTGGGGACGCCCGGCAGCGGCTCGACCACGCAGAAGTGGCCGTCGCTGAGCATCAGGTAGCGGTAGCCCTCGTAGGGGTTGAAGAGCAGGTGCTCTTCCCAGGCGTAGCGCACGCCCCAGGCGGTGACGCTCCGCTCCTGCCAGCCGATCACCTCCCACTCGACGCCGTCGAGGCGCCCGCGGGTGCCGAGCGCGTAGGCGGGGCGAGCCTGGAAGCTGCCCTCGACGCGCTGGATCAGCTGCCACTGGTCGTCGTGCTTCTGCGAAACCGAGCCGCAGTTCTCGCACGCGAAGGACTTGGTGTTCTGGAAGCCGCGCATTTCCCAGGGCGCGCCGCAGTTCTCGCAGCGGAGCTCCTGGACGGCTATCCGTTCAGTTTGCCCAGCCATCGAACACCCGGTAGTTGGTCATGTTGAGGTCGCGCCAGCCGACGGCCTTGCCCGTGAACACGAGCGGCGGATCCTCGGAGAAGTCGATCGAAGCGAAGCCGCTGTCGGAGCGGCGCAGGTCGGCGTAAGGCAGCTCGTAGCCGTTACCGACAATGAAGGGCAGCTCGCCCTCGCCCCCGGTCGCCCGCGCCATGCGGACGTCGGTCACGGTGTAGCGCTTCTTGCCGAGGAAGATCCGCTGCCCGACCGCGATCTGATTGAAGCTCGGCAGGTTCTGGGGCGCCTCGACCTCGCCCATGGGCAGGGTCACGTAGTACTGGCCCTGAGCCTCGCCCAGCCAGCCGACCTTGCCGTCGTCCCACTGAAGGAACCACTCGTTCCAGTAGCCGGTCTTGTGCTCGAGCTGCAGCCGCCCGAGCACCTCGAAGCCCGACCCGAAGGCCTCGCCCCGCGCCCCGATCTGGATCGGCGAGGCGTCCGCGACCAGCGCGCTGATCTTGCCCAGGTCCCGCAGCGCCTCCGACCCGTCGCCGCGCGTGACGGTCGTGTCGCAGTATTCGCACATGAGCGCGACCGAGCGCGTGTTCTTGAACTCGATCGGCGCCCCACAAGAGGGGCAGCCCGCCTCGCCCGCCTGAGCCTTCTTGCGAATGCTCTCGGGCGCGCCCGCGATCGGGGCCGTGGTTCCGGGAACCGGCGGCGCCCCGCGCTTCGCCAAGGCCGCCTGGAGCATGCTCGGCACGTCACCCGGCCGGAGCGAAAAGGCCCCCGCCATGTGCTGGAGCACCCCCATTTCCTGGGGCGTGACCTGACCATCGGCTGCGGCCACGTCAACGAGCAGCTGGAAGAGCTCGCGCCGCTCGCTGGCCGACGAGGGCGGGGTGGTGGAGCCCACCTTCCCGCCTTGCATCAGGTTCTGCACGATCGCCGTGGCCTGATCCTGGGGAATCCCCAGCTGCCCCGCGGCGCGGAGCACCACTGGCTGCTCGTCCGACCCGAGCTGGCCGTCCACCAGCGCCAAGCCAGCCACCAGCCGGAACTTGTCTTCGGGAGTCATAGGCCGCCGAGTATAGCGATCTCGCGACGGACTGCAGCTTCATACCGGCTACAGCGTGTGGAATGGCTGACCGCCAGCGGGAACACCCCAGCCTCGGCAGCAAGTGTTCGCAGTGTGTCCGGGCCGGACAGTAGGCTCTGCTATGCGAAATCTTGACTCAAAATCCGTTGAACCGCAGAGACGCAGAGAACGCAGAGGGGGCGCAGAGGAGCTGAATCGCGTGTCGAGGGGGATCCTTGGCGCGGCGATTCGCGTTCACCGGGCCCTTGGGCCAGGCCTCCTCGAGTCGGTCTATGAGACCTGCCTGGCGCACGAACTGGGTCGCCTGAACCTGCCCTTCCGCAGGCAGGCCCCAATGCCGGTCTTCTATCAGGGCCTTCGGATCGACAATGGCTATCGGCTCGACCTCCTGGTTGCACAGCGAATCGTCGTAGAAGTGAAGGCCGTCCAGGAACTCCTCCCCGTCCACGAGGCGCAACTCTTGACCTATCTGAGGCTCTCGGAGTGCCCTCTAGGGCTCTTGCTCAACTTCAACGTGCCGATCTTGAAGGACGGAATCAGGAGGCTCGCGAACCATCTCCCAGATCGCTAGACCAGCAACCGATCGCTCCGCGAGTCTCTGCGAATCTCTGCGTTCTCTGCGTCTCTGCGGTGAAGAGCGGTCTAGAGCTCGCCCGGGTTATCCACGTAGAGCTCGCTAAACCCGCACTTGCGGCACACGTAGACCTCGAAGCGCCCCACGTCACGCGCCTCGATCGGATCCGAGCGCCGCACCGCCAAACACATGGCCGCGTTGCCCTCTCCGCGATCCATGACGCAGGGCGAGTGGTAGATATCGGTCCCCGAGCACTTGGGGCACACGCCGCCGTTCTTCATAGAGCTAGCTCACCTCTCCGGAAAACGAACACGCCCTGTTCCCGGAGGAACAGGGCGCGATCGACAACAGTGAGAATGGATTAGCGACGCCAGAGCGGAGCAATGTCGACCGGGCCGAGGCCGGTCAGACCGTTGACCGTGTTGACGTTCTTGTTCGTGATCTCGGTGATCGCGAGCTGGCCCATGAGGGCGTTGCCGGCGCAGACGTACTCGTCACTGTGCGAGACGCCGAGGCTCATGATTCCGAGGGCGGGCAGGTTCAGGCCGGCGAGCGCCTGCTGGTTGACGCCAGCGTAGGCGAGGAAGCCGGTCAGGACGCCGTTGATCAGGTTGGCGGGCGAGAGAATGCTGCCCAGGCCGCTGCCCGAGCCGCCGGCGCCGCCGCCGAGGATCGCGCCGAAGCTCGAGGGGTTGGTCATGCCGCCGGTGAAGCCCTGCAGGAAGCCGTTGAGGGCCGCGTTGATTCCGGTGGTGCCGCTGGTGCCGCTGGGGAGGGTCACGCCGAGCTGGTTGAAGATCTGGGTGACGCTCATGCCGGCGGGCAGGGTGTCGACGACCGCGTCGGCGGTGGTGTCGATCACGCTGATATCACCGCTGACGGCGTTGGCGACATAGATCTTGTCCTCGCTGGGGCTCGCGGCGACGTCGACGGGGACCATGCCGGCCTTGATCGAGGTGACGACGGTGCCGGTGGCAATGTCGATCACGTAGATATCCTGGCTCAGGGCGCAGGCGACGTAGGCCTTGTCGTTGGCGATCGCGATCCCGATCGGGGCGCGGCCGACGTCGACGTAGTCGACGACGCGGTCGGTGGCGACGTCGATCCGAGCGACCTTGCCGGTGATCATGCTGGTGGCCAGCGCGTACTGGTTGGTCGCGGCGACCTTGGCGAAGCCGAGGCCCTGGACGGGCGCGCTAATGAAGTTCTGCAGCGCCTGGCCGGGGTTGCTGAGCAGGTTGGTCAGGTTGATCGAGCTCAGCCCCAGAATGCTCTTGGTGGGCGTCTTGGTGCTGGCGTCGATCGCCGTAATGTTCAGCAGGTTCGCCGTGTAGATCTTGGTCCGGTTCGGCGTGGTGCAGATACCGGTCGGGCGAACGAGGGGCTTGAGGACGTTGTCCAGGAAGCTGAGGAAGCTGACGCCGGTGATCGGGGTCGCGGTCAGGTCGATCGGGGTCGTGGTGCCGTTGGCGAGGCGGTCGACGACCGTCACGTCCTGGCTCATGGCGTTGGCCACGTAGCTCTCGGTGAAGCCGTGGGCGACGTCGATCGGGCCCTTACCGGTGGCCCAGCGGTTGTTGACCTGACCGGTGGCCAGGTCGACCTCGAGGACCTCCTCGAGGTTCCACGACGCGACCAGCGCGCTGGTGAGCGGCGCGGGCGTCGCGGGGGGCACGGTCGTAGCGACCGGGGCGTTGGTGTTGCTCGAAACCGGGGCAGCCGTGGTGCTGCTGGTCGAGGGGGCGACGGTCGAGCCGTAGTTGCGGCTCTTCTTGGACGAGCAGCCGCTGGCGACGACGGCCAGGGCCAGGCTCATGTAGGCAACGGTCTTGATGGAACTGCGCACGGGGAGACCTCCAAACTCTCACTGTCTGGGGCCCAATACTACTGATCGAGCGAAGGCCTAACTAGTGACTCCTTATGATTTTGAGGACACACGCCCACCTTTCACCCAGATATCGGAATCCATTGTTGGCAAAAGGCTTAGCGCCGTGAGGAAACGGATCTGCGACGACGAATTCCTGGCACTGTCCAGGCTCGACAGAAAAATCTGGAGCGAAGATGGATTTTCTTGGGGGAATCGAGGCCCCAACCGGGCGACGGGCTAGGGGCGACGCAGCGAGATCATCGTGATGTCGTCGTGCTGCGTGGCTCCGCCGGCGTGGAAGCCGATGGCGTCGAAGTAGGCGTCGAGCAGGCGTCCGGGGGGCTGATCCCCGTGGTGGCGGAGAATGTCCTCCACCCGATCCATCCCGAAGTGCTTGCGCTCTTCGTCCACGGCCTCGGTGACCCCGTCCGTGTAGAGGAAGAGCTGATCCCCCGGCTCCAGTTGGAGCCGAGCCTCGGCCAAGTGCGGGCCGATATCGTCGATCACGCCCAGCACCAGCCCGCCGAGGTCGATCTTCTCGACGGTCTTGGTGGCGGCGCGATAGATCAGCGGCCGCTCGTGCCCGCAGCCCGCGAGCAGCAGGCGCCCATTCTCGTCCACGGCCGCGAGCAGCATGCTCATGAACATGCCGGGCTTAATGTCCTGCTTGAGCAGCCGGTTGGTCTCACGCAACGCGTCGCCAGGGCGCGGATTGCGGGCCACGAGCGAGCGCAAGATCGAGCGCGCCATGACCATGACCAGGCCCGCCGGAACCCCCTTGCCCGACACGTCGCCGATCGCGACGTAGAGGTTGCGCTTGCCGTCGACGGTGGGGCCCCAAATGTAGTCGAAGTAGTCCCCACCCACCTCCTGAGCGGTCTCCATGCGACCCGAGATCTCCATGCCCTTGAGATCGGGGTCCTCGCGCGGCAGCAGGGCCAGCTGGATCCGACTGGCGACGCGCAGCTCGCTGAGCATGGCCTCGCGCTCGCGCTCGGCGCGCTGGAGGCGAGCATTCTCGATCGCGAGCGCGGCCTGATCGGAGAAGGCCATGAGCAGGTCCTTCCCCTCTTCGTCGAAGCTGCTGTCGCGGGCCTGGCTGTCGAGGTAGAGGGTGCCCAGCACCTTGTTCTTGTTGCGACCGCGCAGGGGCACGCAGAGCAGCGAGCGCAGCTCCAGGGCCGCGATCGACTTCATTTCGCGCAGGTCCTGCTGGGCGTTGCTGGTCAGGATCGGCGAGCCGGTCTTGACCACCGTGCGGATCACCTTGTTGGAGATCTTGAACTCGGGCGACTTGACCTCACGCGAGGCGATATTGCGGGCCACGCGGAACTCGAGCTGCTCGCCCTGGACCAGGATCAGGAAGCCGCGCTCGGCGCCGGTGAGGTGGATCGCGGTGTCCATGATCAGCTCGAGCAGCTGGCTCAGGCTGTGGCTGGCGTTGAGCTCCTTGTTGCCCCCCTGGAGGATCAAGGCTTTGATCAGGCGCCGCGCGGCGCGGGCCTCGGCGGTGTCGCCGCGGCCGCGCGAGCCGAAGATCACGACGGTGTCGCCGAGGCGGAGGCGGTCGCCGTAGGTCAGCTCGTCGGACTCGACGCGGGTCCCGTTGACGAAGGTCCCGCGGCGGGAGTTGCGGTCCTTGAGGACGTACTTCCCGTTGCGCTCTTGAATGGTGCAATGCCAGCGCGAGACGCCGGGATCGCCTTCGATCACGACGTCGTTGTCCGAATGCGCCCCGAGGGTCGTCCGGTTCCCAGCCATTTCATGGAACTGGTGGTGGGCGCCGCGGATGACGATCAGCCGGGGCATAGGAGCGACCTTAACGGGGTGGAAGGGGGGGCGGTAGAGCGGGCTGGTCCTCGCCGCAGCTGCATGCTAACTTCTGACCTGCTAGGCACTCAATCACCCGAGGGGAGCCATGGCCGAGCCCACCCGGGGCGAGTTTACGCGCAAGTTCGATCGCGAGATCCTCAACGACGAGTCCGCTGCGGACGAAGAGCGTGAGGCGCAGCGAATGCGTTTGCTCGCCGAGGACAAGACCCTCGAGCAAGAGTTCGAGAAGATTCTCGCCGTGCTGGATTACCGCGCGAAGTGGCTGCAGAGCCGCTTCCCCGAGTGCCAGGACCAAAAGGGCGTCGACTTCCGCGGTCGCCGCTTCGAGTTCTTCAACAAGGGCAAGTGCATGGGCTGGATCGAGTTTCGGACTCGACTCACCGACAGCCAGCTCGGGATCATGATCGAGAGCAACATGCAGCTCGAGGGTGCCTTCCCGCGGCGCCACGACTACGTGACCTTCCCCAAGGAGAAGGTGAGCCTCGACAAGGCCAAGCAGTTCGTCGAGGCCAAGATCATGCAGTTCGCGAGCCCCTGGCAGGACCGCTACGGCACCTAGTCCGACGCCCCTTGGCGTCCGAATTCGCGCGGTCCGGTAGCGCAAGGACGACCTAGCGTCCATGATGCGGCCCTGGAGGTCGCATGAGCCGCCGCAACTTCGACGACGACGAGCAGGCCCAGTCGGGCGTGGTGCCGCTCGACCCCGACGCCACGATTGGCCCCATGGCGGGCGAGTCCGAGGAGCGCGGCCCCACGGGCAAGGAGACCCACGTCGGCGGAAAGCCCTTGGCGCCCATGGTCTCGGACGAGGACGACCTAGACGACGCCACGATTGGGCCCGAGGACGACCTTCGGCTCGCGAACACGTTCATGCCCGAGGACCAGGCGAGCGACTCGGACGACGCTGAGGACTTCCGGCTCGCGCAGACCTTCATGGCCGACGGAGGGGACTCGCCAGGCGGAGGGCCGGACGCTGCTGAAATGACCTTTATGGCGCCGGCGGGTGGCGGCGGCGGCGGCGGCTTGGCTCCCATGTCGGGGGCCGGAGGCGCAGGCCCCGACTCACCCGAAATGACGTTCATGGCCGGAGGTTCGGACGCGGGCGGAGATTCGCCCGACATGACCTTCATGGATCCAGCAGGCGGCGGAGGCGGCAGCGGAGCGCTGGACGTCACCATGCAGGAGCCGGCGGGAGGCGGGGGCGCCGACTCGCCCGAAATGACCTTCATGGACCCCGCAGCCCCTGGCGGCGAAGCGCCGGACATGACCTTCATGGAGGCAGGGGGTGGGGGCGCCGACGACTCAGCGCCGGAAATGACCTTCATGGACGCGGCCCCCGCGGAGGGCGGTGCCCCCGGGCAGACCGCGGCCCACCACCAGACCCGCCACGACACGGTCCAGGACTTCGGGGACACGTCCCCGAGCGACGACCAGACCTTCGTGTCCATGGCCGGCCAAACCGACGTCCCCGCGGCCTCCAGCCGCTCGGCCTCGGGCTCGGGCACGGGTGGGCTCAGCCACAGCATGGGTCGCTCGACCAGCGCACTCCGCTCCCAGCGCTACGACGCGAAGCGGGTCGAGGCCGAGGTTCGCGGCGAGGAAATGGACGAGCTCTACGACGGCACCTTCCGTCTGCTCGGCGAGCTCGCCCGCGGCGGCATGGGTGTCGTCTACAAGGCGCTCCACGTCAACCTGAACGAGATCCGCGCGCTCAAGGTGATGCTCGCGGGCGCCCACGCCAGCGACGACGCCCGCCGACGCTTCATGTTCGAGGCCGAGGCGGCGGCTCGCCTCAAGCACCCCCACATTCTGGGCGTCAACCACATTGGCCAGGTGGGCGACTCGCTCTACTTCACCATGCCCTTCGTCAAGGGCGCCGAGCTAAAGGAGCGCAAGAAGGAGCTCGGCCGCGAGAAGCTGCTCGAGGTCATGATCAAGACCTGCGACGCGGTGGCCTATGCGCACCAGCGCGGGATCATTCACCGCGACCTCAAGCCCGCGAACATCATGATGACCCAGGCCGACGAGCCCATGGTCATGGACTTCGGCCTCGCCAAGCAGATCGAGGATCAAGATAAGGAGGACGACGACCTCCAGGAGACCGAGCTTGCGAAGACGACCGAGGGCTCGATCATGGGCACGCCCTACTACATGTCGCCCGAGCAGGCGCAGGGCAAGATCCATGAGGTCGACACGCGGACCGACGTCTACGCCTTGGGCGTGATCCTCTACGAGCTATGGGCCAAGGAGCTGCCCTTCAAGGCGCGCAGCGCGGCCAAGATCCTGCAAATGATCGTCAACGACGAGCCCAAGCGGCCGCGCGAGCACGACGCCACGATCGACCAGGACCTCGAAGCGATCATTCTCAAGGCGATCGACAAGAAGCCGGACAATCGCTACGCCACCGCGCACGACCTCAAGGAGGACCTCGAGCGCTACCAGAGGGGCGAGGTCGTCACCGCGCAGCGCGCGACGCCCATGTATCGCTTCAAGAAGTGGCTGAAGCGGAACAAGGCCCAGGTCGCGACGGGCGTGGCGGTCGCGGCGCTGGTGCTGGTCGGTGCAATTGCGTTGATCTATCAGGCGGGCGAGGCCAAGCGCGAGCGGGAGCGCCAGGCGCAGCAGGCGATCGCGGGCGCGAAGGAGTCACTCGGCGACTTCGACGCGCGGGTCGGAGACCTCTCCAAGCAAGTGTCGGCCCTGCTCATGGAGCAGGAGGGCGAGCTTGCAGCGCGCAAGCAGCGCGCGCAGAGCTTGCGCGACGAGAGCCAAGCGCTGCGCGGCAAGCTGGAGGAGTCGACCCGGCCCCTGGGCGGCTACCTGGAGTCGCACCCCAAGGCCCAGACGATTCAGCAGAGCTACGACGACCACCGCCGCGCGCTCGTGGCGAGCGAACAGTCCCTCGATCGCGTCTTGCGAGCGCATAGCTCGCTGGGCGTTGCGAACGAGGCCCTCGTCGAGCTGCGTCAGCTCGAGCCCAAGGCGCGCGACGCGCTCCAAGTGGCCGTGACGGCGCCGATCAAGAGCGACGCCGCCCTGCCTGCGGCAATCGAGGCCGCCAGCGCGACCCTGGCGGAGGCGAAGCAGACCAGCAAGAAGGCGGCGCTGCCAGAGGCATTCAGGGCGGCGCGTGCGGAGCTGGAGGCGAAGCTACAACGCACGCGCCAGGGAGTGTTCGCAGCGCTCAGCGCTGTGCCCGCCAACGCGCCAGAGGCGAAAGCTGCTCGCGAGAGCCTGCGGGCGGCAGAGGGCCTGGTCCGCGAGCTGGACGCACTCAGCGAGCGGACTGCCCGCAACGCGCTCTCGCGCAAGCTGCTAACGGCAGCGCAGGGGCTAACCCTGGTCTTGGACGGGCAGCCTGAACTAGGGAAGCGCGACGATCAAGCGCGGACCCAGCGCGTCGAGGCGGCCCGCTTGGCGCGGGAACTTGTGCAGCGCGGGCTCGAGGCGGATCCCAGCGTTGCGGGGTTGGAGGCCGCGCGCCTGGCGGCAAACGCTGCCCACGCCCGCGCGCTGCTGACTATGTGCGCCTACCGGATCCTTCATATCGAACTGGCGGAGAAGGAGGCCTTCACGGAGGAAGCGCTCGAAGACCTCGAGCAGGCCCTCGCGGCGCAAGAGAAGGAGCGAGAGGAGCTTCGAAAGAGCTTGACTGCCGAAGGTGCATTGAAGATCAAGATCAGCAGCGGCAAGATCAAGGTGCGTGGCGTCTCGGGCGTCGATCCCAAGGTCATCATGGCGACCATGATGAAGCTCGGACAGCTGAGTCGGCTGAAGACTCATCGTCTGATGGATGACGAGCTAGAGGCACTTCGGCAGCAGAGCTTGGCCGAGACCCGCAAGACCCTCATGGACTTGAAGAAGCGTCAGAAGTCCGAGAAGGCGGCCAAGGAGGCAAAGGCTGCCGAGGCTATGGAGGCCAAGCGGCGCTGGGAACTTCGCCCTAGCCTGGTCTTGGGGGGCGCGGCGCTGGCCGCTAGCCAGGGCGCAGACGGTGGCCGCAGCGTTCCGCGAACAGCCAACCCGCAATCCGTGCCAGAGCAGGAGGAGTTCAGGCTTCGCTAACGGGCCTGGAAGCCAGCAGGATCTGCTACTTTTGCGCGAAGGAGCGACGGATCGCGCAGCGATGGACGGACGAGCCAAGCACTTCGAGAAGATCGGCCTGCAGCAAAAGCTGTTCACACGTCAGCAGCTGGTTGCGGCTCGCCGCACGGTGGGTCCAACCGGAGATGTGGGCAAGGAGCTCGTTCGCCAAGGCGTTCTCGCTCAGCAGCAGCTCAAGGGACTCGAGCGCGCGGTTGCCTACCGCCTTGGCAGGGACGAGGACAAGGAGATCGCAAAGGTCATCATTGACTCGTCCTACTGCAGCGCAGAGTCCGTCGAGGAGGCCCTCCGCAAACAGAAGGAGTTCTACGGCAAGACAGGAGAGCTGCTGCGTCTCGGGGTTCTCCTCGTGCGTAGTCGCGAGCTCTCGGAGTCTCAGCGGATTGCTGCCCACAAGATCTATGGGATCGAGCAACAGGGCGCGGGATACTAGGCCAGCAGCTATCGCCAATCTCGCGCAAACAATTGCGGTTTAACTACTTGCTGCCCCCCCAGAGGGTTGGCAGGTCTCGCGGCCATCCAGTATGCTCTGCAGTTGCGATTGTGGGGAACCCCTTATGAAGCGTCCGACCTCATTTCTCTTTGCCCTTGCTCTAACCGGCATGCTGGGGCTCTACGGAGCTCATGCCCAGGAGGACACTCCTCCGCCTGCTCCAGATCAGGCGCCTGGGCAGAAGGCCCCGGCAGACGAGGCCCCGGCAGACGAGGCCCCGGCAGACGAGGCCCCTCAGGACGCACCGAAGGAGGAGCAGCCGGCAGACCCACCGCTTGCGCCAGCCGGTGAAGAGGCTCCTGAGCAGCCCAACGGCGATCAGGGCGAACCTGCCACGGCCAACAAGGCGTCTGACTTCAAGGTGGGCAAGGGCTCCGCCACCGTGGAGCGAGATCTCCAGCAGGCGGCGAAGAACAAGCAAGCCCTTCGAGTCAAAGCGGCGCAGGGCGAGCAGGTTCCGCTTTGGCTCCAGGACACGGTCTTGGTCGGGGAGGATTCTCAGGCCGTGGCCGAGTTCGGTGGGTCCAAGGTTGTTCTGTCTGAGCACACCACCTTCAAGGTCAAAGAGGTTCGCGAGGAGAGCTCGATTGTCGAGATCCTGGGCCTCGAGCTCGAACTTGAGCGCGGGACTGAGTTGGAGGCTGCCTTTGGCTCACTGGTGATCAAGGCCAACGCTGGCGGCGTCCAGGTTCGCAATACGGGTGGCGTCACGCAGACCCTGCGCATTACCTGGACTGACACCTCTGGCAACGTAATCGAGGCCTCGCTCAGCTTTCCCCCTGCACCTGCGGGGGGAGCAGGCGACACTCCCCCGACGTCGCTCTCGGTTGCTCCCAACGGACAGGTTTCTGTGCCGGCTGGAGCGGCTCCGATTCAGCTGGCGGTGAAGGTGACCACTCCCTCGGGTCAGGTCTTGACCCCCGCTCCCATCGCGATGACGCCTGGTACGGATCTGGCAACCGCGGCGGGAACCGACGTCTCCGGTCTGGGAGCCGCCCTTGTGGCGGCCGGTGAGGCCATGGAAGACGCGACTGGTGGTGGCGACAGCGGAGGCGGCGATAGCGGTGGCGGTGACGGCGATGGCGGTGACGGCGGTGATGGCGGTGACGGCCCGCCTGATGGTGGCGCGCCAGACGCTGGTGGTGGCGACGATGCTCCCCCTCCGCCTGCTTCGGCCACTCGGACGAGCGCCGGTGGTGTGGACGCGATCGTTGGCGCGCCGATCCCTGGCACGACCAACAACACGGAAGACCCCACGCCGACGATCATCAGCGGCGGCCTCTAGGTAGAACCTAGCGCAGCCTGCGATACGAGAGACCCGCGGCCGTGGCCGCGGGTCTTTTCTTTGGTTCAGGCTGACAACAGCGCATCGAGGGTTGGGGGTGGATAGCGATCCGGTCGTAGCGCAGCGTGAACGGTCTGCGCAAGAACCCGCAGGTCGCTGAGAGCGTCGCGTCGCTCCAGGTAGCGCAGCCAACTCTTGAGCTTGTAGGGCAGGAGGACGCTGCGATACACCTGCTCGACGTCGCCTCCGGCCGCGGCCATGAGCTCCTCTTCGTTGCGGAGATAGATCGTCGTAGGGTCGGTCAGGCCCGGACGTGCTTGGAGGATCCTGGCCCACAAGGGGTCGTCTAGATCCACATAGCGAGGGACCTCAGGGCGAGCTCCGACCAAGGCCAAGTCGCCGCGCACCACGCACCACAGGCCGGGGATCTCGTCGATCTTGAGCTTGCGCAGCACACGACCCACCGCGGTCACCCGCCGGTCTCCAGCGGCGGTGACCAAGGCGCCGGCCGTCTTGCGCACCGTCATGGTCCTCAGCTTGTAGAACGTGAACTCGCTCCCTCCTCGCCCCACGCGAGGCTGGTGGAAGAGAGCAGCGCCGGGGCTGGTCAAGCGGATTGCAGCCACACTGGCCGCCAAGAGCGGAGAGGCAGCCAGGAGTCCTCCCAGCGCTAGCGCCACCTCGACGCTGCGTGGCAGGCCTTCAGGGAGGGGTGCCTCCTCAGCGCGCATGCTGGCGGCAGAGCTCCGTGACGGCAGCTACGACGGACTCGACCTCGTCTTCACGCATACCCGGAAAGAGCGGCAGGGTGACCAGGCGCTGCCAGACTGCGCTGGCGGCGGGTAAGTGCTCGGGCAGCCACCCGAGGGACTCGTACGCGGGGTGCGCGTGGAGCGGTCGCCAATGCACCGAGGTGGAGATCCCCGTCTCCGTGAGCGCGTCGATGAAGGCGTTCCGGTCGATCTTCAGCTGATCCAAGCGCAGGCGCAGGGGGTAGAGATGCCAAGAGTGGATCCGGTCTGCGGGCACCACGGGGAGCTGCAGCTGGGAGACCTCACCGAGCTGCTCCGCGTAGCGGTTGGCCACGGCCTGGCGCTCGAGGCGCAGCTCTTCGGCGCGCTCGAGTTGGTGTAGACCAATCGCAGCAGCGATGTCAGTCAAGTTGTACTTGAAGCCCGGCGAGATCACGCGGTAGTCCCAATGCCCGCCGGAGTAGCGCTTCCAAGCGTCCTTGGAGAGCCCATGCAGGGACATGACGCGCATGCGCTCCATGAGGTCGTCGCGCGGGCTGACCGCCATGCCGCCCTCACCTGTGGTGATCGTCTTGTTGGCATAGAACGAGAAGCAAGTCACGTCGGCCGTGCCCTGGCCTGCCTGCTGCCAAGCTGCGTCCGGTTCAGCGCGGTAGGCCGCCGGAAACGCGTGCGCGGCGTCCTCCACGACCCACAGGCCACGCTGGTCCGCGAAGGCCCGGACGGCGCCCATGTCCACCATGTGGCCTCCGACGTGCACGGGCATGATCCCGACCAGGCGCTCGGCCGAAACGGGGAGCGAGCCCCGCTCGAAGGCGTCAGCCTTGGCCGCGGCGTCCGCGAGGTCCAGGTTCCCCGTCGCTGGCTCGCAGTCGACGAGGATCGGCGTGCCGCCCATGTGGCGCACGACCGCCGCGGTCGCCGCGAAGGTCATGGTGGGGACCAACACGGCCTGACCTGGACCCACGTCGAGGGCCTCGAGCGCGAGGTGCATGGCCGCGGTGCACGAGTTCACCGCGAGCGAATGTTCAGCCCCGACCGCCTCAGCGAAGGCCGCCTCGAAGCGCTTGACCTTGGGACCGGTGGTAAGCCAGCCAGAGCGGAGGGTGTCTTCGACCTCTGCGATCGCTGCGTCGGAGAGCTTAGGTCGAAAGAAGGGGACGGACGTGGGCATGGGCGCCTCCAGCGGCGGCGAGTCTATCGCCTCGGCGTGGGGTGGGCGGGTAGGATCCGCGCCATGTCTGCAGAGTCTGAGAGCGAGACCTCCTGGGCGTGGGCCGCCGTCGCGCTGGCCGCCTGCGTGGCCCTGGTGGCGCCCTGGCCCGAGGGAGCTGTCCTACCGCTCGGCGCCTGGCTCCCCGAGCTGGCGGGCGCGGCGCTCCTGATCCTGTGCGCCGCTCGACCCGAGCTCCTCGGGCGCGGCCCCAGCCGCGGAGAGCGACTCCTGGGCGTGGCCTTGCTGGGGTTGATCCTGCTGGCGATCCTCCAGCTGCTGCCCCTGGGCGGCGCGCTGGAGACGATCTCACCCAACTCCGTCCGCTCCCGCGCCCCCTTCGTTCCCGCCGGACGCTCTGCGCCCTCCACCCTCACGCTCTATCCCTACAAGACGCGCCTGGTGCTCTGCGCCTGGGTCACGGCCGCAGCGCTCCTGGTCGCCGCCCGCGGGGCGAGCCGCCGCCAGGCTCGTTGGATCGCGGGCGCGCTGGTCGTGGCCGCGACCCTGCAGGCAGTCGTGGGGATCGGGCTGCACCTCGCCGGGAGCACGCTGCCCTGGGTCGACGCGCACAGCCCCAGCCGCGCCCACGGGAGCTTCCGCAACGCAAACCACTTCGCCGGCCTGCTGCTGATGGCCCTCCCGCTATCGCTCGCGCTCTCGGGGCTGGCCAATCGCCGACCGGGAGCCCGGGTGGGCGCGGAGGTCCTGTGGCTGGTCCCGGCGGGGCTACTCGCGCTTGGGATCCTCCTCTCCGGGTCTCGTGGAGGGGCCCTGGCGACCCTGATCGCAATGGCCGTGTTCGTGGTGCTTCTCGTCCCCGGCGGGCCCAAGCACATTTCGCGCGGATTCCTGGCCCTGACCTCGGGCACGGTGTTGCTCGTGGGGCTGGCGGGGGTCAGCTCGCTGGCGGACCGCTTCCTGGGGTTGACAGAGGGCAAGCTGAGCGTGCTGCGCCCGTCCCTGTGGCGCACCGCGCTCGGGATCTGGAGCGACTTCCCCCTCCTGGGCGCTGGCGTCCGCTCCCACGAGCAGCTGACGCCTGCTCGTCGCGAAGGCAGCCAGCTCCTCAACGCTACGCACAACGACTACCTGAACCTGTTGGCCGACTGCGGCTTGGCGGGAGCCCTGCTGGGGGCGGTGGCGCTGGGCGCGTTGGTGTGGGTGGTGCGCAAGCGCGCCTTGGCGCTGCCCAGCGGACCCGAGCGAACGCTCTTCGCCGCCGCCGCAGCCGGCGTCTTGGGCCTGCTCTCGGCCGTCGTGGTCGAGTTTCACCTGCAGATCTCAGCCAACCTGTGGGCCTGCGCGCTCGCCTGCGGGCTGCTCCTGGGCGCTGGCAGTCGTCGGTCTGCGCCGCGCGCCTCCCGGGCGCTGCGGGTCGCGCTCCTGCTCGCTGGCGGCTTGCTGGCGGTCGACGCCACGCGTCAAGCCGTCGCCGAGTGGCAGG